>CALHOI010000033.1 GCA_938035525.1 uncultured Granulosicoccaceae bacterium | reverse complement strand
TCGAGTACCCTACCCAACAACCAGCGCGACTTAATTTACGTTACTACCTACGTTTATCTTTAAACTGACGCGCTAATTTTCAGGCAATGCTTGTCTTATTACAATGACAGATACCACACTAAGCAGAACAGCGATTAACAGCGCTATTGAGTATGATTCAGTCATATCAAATAACCGCCCACTGATCCACGGACCCAATAAACCCGCAAGTCCCCACGCGGTAAATACTTGCCCGTAAATGCGAGGCGCAGCCATCGCACCAAAAACATCGACTACGGCAACCGGATACACGGCAATTATTGCGCCGTAGCAATAGCCGACTAATCCTATGGAAATAAATATCAAAACCCACCCGAGCGACACCGGCAATACCAGCACAATCAACCCAAGTGATGTGAATAACGGCAGCCATCGCAACAGGACTCGGCTGGATACTCGATCAGCGTAGTAACCCGCACTAAATCCACCCAGCATATTGCCGAAAGCCACCGCTGTGGTCGCCCAGGTCGCCAAGTTATCATCAAGCTCTGTCCAGATGGCTATACCATAAGCATGACCAATTATCATCAGACCCGCAGTAACAGCACTGCCATAACCCAACCACAGCATCACACGCACACTTTTAAGAGTAGGCGTTAATGTTTGTATAGACTCACTCGGCTCACTGATATAACGAGCTTTAAACCAAAAAACAAACAAACCCGCGACAGCTGATACAAACACGACTATTCCGCTCATGACTTCCAGCGCTAAACTATTGCCGCCCTTTTGAATAAGCGAAGCAAAAAACCAGGGCGCAGCAGTTGCACCCACCGCGTAAAACGCCGTTACTAAAGCCATAGCAATCCCTCGTCGAGCCGGCGCCGCCTGACCTGAGAGTTGCAATGCATACCCATAACCCAATCCATTCGCACCACCGAATAACACACCATAAGTAATGTAAAGAGCGTGGAGGGATAAACTTCTGGCAGACATGTACAGACCCATAGCGGCAAGCACACCCACAAGTAAAAACAAAACCACCGGGGAAATTCGCGGATAGATACGATGACCAAAAAGTACAGCCGTGGTTAGCGATATTAAAGCAAGCGAATAGATTAAGCTCACACTGGCACGATCTGCACCCAGCTGTGTTTCCCACTGAGGAATAAAGACAGAAAAAGCATGAATAGTTCCCAACACCATGCTTAGACCACAGCATGCAGCGACTACAATAACTGAATTGAGCTGGCTTTTAGCCACGCTTTAACACCTACTTTTTCTTCGGTGGTAAAGATTGTGTAAATGACAACGCAAGTTTTACCCAGCTTTTTAATGCTCTGGCATCGCAAGCCGACTCGTCAACGAACACCATGCCGCTCATCCTTCTACCCCCTTGCTCTAATGGAATAGCGCCCGGTCTTGCAAGCGCTTCAGCCTCATTTTCCTTTCCAACTCTAAACATGAAACGACCCGATCCATCTTTTTGCCTGTCTGCTCCACCAACCATGTGGCCATTCACCATAAAACAAGCGCCTCCCATCATTCGTTTTTCATCTATATCGTGTTTTTTTCCAATAGCGTTACGAAATTGTTTTGCTAATTTCTCGTCATAGGCCATTTGAATACCCTGCGTCACAAAATGCCAGAATTAACACTATCAGCAAGAATGCACTAAAGCGAATTACCTTTTTTACAAATACCTCACAAATGGGGCTTCTGGCAAAGAACCCATGCATTATCCTGGCTGACACAGAGTAGGTATAAGCTAGCAATAAAACCGCATGTTAAACCATGGCATTAATCATTTTTCAATATTTTAAGCTAACCGTGGTTGGGTTTTGATTCAGTGCAGACACTACATTGATAGTACGTATAAATAATGAAGTAGTGGCAAAAACTGGTCTTCACAGATTAGTTTCAATCTAATAAAACCGGTTCTGAAAATATCCAATTTACGGTATGCTAAAGATTCAACTATAACGATGCAAACGTGGCGATGATAGACTTATACACATGGACTACTCCCAATGGTCGCAAAGTGTCGATTCTTCTCGAAGAACTGGGTATCGACTACAACGTTCACCCAATCGATATCACCAAAGACGAGCAATTCGCCCCTGATTTCCTCGCTATTGCGCCGAACAATCGCATACCGGCTATCGTAGACAACGAAGCAGGTATTTCGATGATGGAATCAGGTGCCATCATGCAATACCTGGCTGACAAACACGGCAAGTTCTTATCGCCTGACCATAAAACTCGCTGGACTACAATTGAATGGCTTAACTGGCAAATGGGCGGGCTTGGACCCATGGCAGGCCAAACCCACCACTTTGTAAAGTACAACCCCGGTAAATCACAATACGCTGAAGATCGATACCAGAACGAGACAAAAAGGCTTTACCGTGTACTTGATAAGCAACTGGAAAAACACGACTATATTGCCGGAGAATATTCTATTGCCGACATAGCTTGCTGGCCATGGATTTCACGCTTTGAATGGCAAGGTATCGACCTGAAGGAATATAAAAACTTGCTGCACTGGTACACCACCATTGCAGAACGCCCTGCGGTTCAAAAAGGCTATCAAATTCCCAAATATGTTACCGATGTCCCCATGCCTTAAGGAATATGTCTAGCTATGCTTTCAGGCCCGCACTCTATCAATTCAATGCCATATACCATGCTTACTGAGCCTCATCACGCTCAAATAATTTCAGGTTCACTGCTAGTCGTCGCATCCATTCCTTGTAACAATTCAATCAAACAGCACAGAAACTACTACTATGAACGTTAAGCAGAAAACCACCGTAGACGCCACCATAAAGAGCAACAATCCGTCTCATTCCTTATCAAAATGCAGAGTGCGTGATCTGGAATTTGATATTGATGAGCCTCTCGTGAGAGGAGGTACTAATCTTGGACCTTCACCTACTGAAACCGCTATTGCTGCGCTGATTGGCTGTACTAACGTCATTGCTAATAAATGCGCAGAGAAACTAGGCATCGATATTGGGCATTTATCTATCGACGCAACCTACAGCTTCGATCGTCGCGGTGCGATGCTAATGGAAGAAGTTGACGTACCTTTTCCGAAGATCATTCTTAATATCACAGCAGATGGTCCTGCAACACAGACAGAACTTGAAAATGTGTCCAGAGAGCTGAATCGTTTCTGCCCAGTATCGAAAGTGTTTAGACAAGCGGGGACTGAAATTGAGGAAAACTGGTTTAAAGCCTGATTTCACACCACACCCTTTGCCAAAATCTGGGTGGTTGCTCTGTTCAAACTTTGCATGATGCCCCTGCAAAATGAAAAAGCACAGTCGCCGACCCAACACTGGGTAAAAAATCCATGAGATTACTGGCAGAAAAGACAATGCCGATGGTGAATGCGGCGATAGGCAGCTAACTAAATATTGTAAAAGCGTTAGCCCAACCTTTGTTGCTCAAGCAATCTAGTAGCATTAACTTAAACGGCTGGTATGCTTCAACCCCCAGCTTCCTAAAACATCCAGCACCGGGATAAGCGTTTCACCATAGGCGGTATAACCATAAGACGTGATCAGTAAGTTATTTTGCATGGATTCCTTTCTATAAATCAAACCATCCTTTTCTAACTGCCTTAAATGTTCAGTCAGCATTTTCGCTGAGACACCGGCCAGGTTCCGTTTTAGCTCACCAAAATGCAATGGCTCGGTTCGCAGGAGCCACAGTATCCGCGTTTTCCACTTACCCGATATAAGTCGAATGGCTGTCAATGCAGGACAGTCCATCAGTTTGTTTGATTGATATTGTGTAGGCACTTTTTAGTAACTCCTTGTTAATACAATAAATCGCACTCAAACTGTTCTTACACATCTGTGGAAACAAAACCATGATAATTGAATACTTACGATATACGATCGACGAAAAACATCAAAGCAATTTTATAAGCGACTACACGCAGGCGGCCGAACCACTAATGGATTCCAGTTACTGTCGTGCTTATGAGTTAACCCAATGTGCCGAGGACGCATCACAGTTCATTATTCGAATAGAGTGGACATCGGCCGATGACCACCTGAAGAAATTTAGAACCAGCCCGGAATTCAAGAAGTTCCTGGCCTTTATTAAACCGTATATCAAAGACATCGATGAAATGCGACACTATGAGCAACTGGATGTCAGAACATAACCTACCGATTCGTTATTAACTGACCATGACCAATAATCATGCTCCGCACAGGCAACGACCGTAGAATAATATTGCAGCGCTGATTGCGATCTCCCTCCACAGGATGATTCAACCCTGATCAGGACTTGCTAGAATTCATCCCAGAATGTCTACCAAGCCTAAAATCGGACCACATCACTGGTTAGACCAGTCTCACTGGTGGTTTGTTGGCAGCTCGCTGATTGCAGCGATTGTGGCGCTAATCGCTGAAGGGCCAGGAGACTATATTGGGTTTCTATTGCTTTGCATTTGTGTAAGCGTTATTTGCTCATGGAGTCTGACAAATAAACCAACACTTTATTGGACAGTCATCTGTGTCATTGCCGCCCTGTTAGTACTGGGCTGGACAGTCGAAGACCCTGAATCTGCACTGTTTCAATCTATTCTTATTACCGCTGCAGTCGGCTGGCGAATTAATCGATTGTCGACATCCCTGGTTTTCTTAACGGCTCTTTTACTACTGCCTTTGATTGGCAGTCTTGGCCCCAATCGAGCGGAATGGGGTTGGTGGAACTGGAGAGTCGGTACCGCATTCACCTGGGGCCTCGGACGCGTTGTTCAACTATTAGAACAAACGCTCACTGAGTTAACCGATGCACGCTCACAATTGATTAATAGTGCAGCTCGGGAAGAACGCCTGCGTATCTCGCGTGATGTGCACGATTTGGTCGGTCATTCTTTGACGGCAATGCTACTTAACATTCGTGCAGCTCAACGCGTACTCGACACCGACCCAAAAGTAGCACAACAAGCCCTATCCGATGCAGAGCGAGTGGGCACAACCGGTATTTCAGACATTCGTACAGCATTGGTTGAGATTCGAGACGAAAACAATGGGGATGAGTTGTATTCCGAGCTGCGTTCCAGCTTACCGGACGGTGAAGCGATCATTGAACTGCTACACCAACAGTCTCATATTAGTGTTACCAGCAGCGGAAATTTAGAATCACTAAAAGGGCCACTCGCTGTAACAATATATCGACTGCTTCAGGAGTGCATTACCAATTGCTCCAAATACGCATTACCAGGGTCGGCTTCGATTACTCTGGATGTCAAATCGCAGGAAATTATTCTCAGTTCAAGCAATGCCTTGCGCAAAGAGTACAAAACACCACTGCCCATCTCCGAGAAAACGCTTGGGCTGATCAGCATGCGCGAGCGTGTAAACAGTTTAGGCGGGCGTTTTAACGCTGGGATTGAAGGCAATTATTGGAAAGTTCATTGCTGGATGCCACGCAATGATTAAAGTGTTGCTGGTTGACGATCAATCGCTGGTGCGCAACGGTTTGATACGCATACTCAATCAAGAACCCGATATAAATGTGGTCGGCGAATGTGAAGATGGCGACCAGGTTGTTGCCCAGGTATTACGACTAATCCCGGACGTTGTGCTAATGGATGTGCGAATGAAACGCATGGACGGAATCAGTGCAACACAGGCGCTAATCGCTAAAAATATTGCTACGCCGGTAATGATGCTAACAACATTCGGGAATGACGAAGTACTTCGCGATGCACTTGCTGCTGGCGCAACAGGATTTATTCTTAAAGATGCGTCCACCGACGACCTGATTAGAGCCACGCGGGTGATTGCTTCAGGTGGTGCCTGGCTTGACCCGGCAATAACCGACAGAGTGATTGAACACTACCGTCGACTGCATCCTCAGCAAGATAAGTCTGAGATACCAGTAGACGCACTAACCGCAAGGGAGCGTGAAGTATTATTACTGATTGCCGAGGGACAAACCAATCAGGAAATTGCAAACCAGTTGTTTGTTAGTGAAGCGACAATCAAAACGCATATATCGCATATTTTTAGCAAACTTGGTGCGCGTGATCGTGCAGCAGCCATAGTCTATGCCTACGATCATGGCATTGTCATCCCCAGAGGTTAATTTACAAAGGCCAGAAATGGCGATCCATTTTTTGCCTGCAGGTACACGTAGAGCAAAAAACCACAATATAGCAGCGATAATATCGCTGCAGACAGGCGCGGCCTTGTGGCAAAGATGCTGGGAAGGCTAATGAGCGCCACTAGGGGAAGAATTTGCATGGCATGAAGAGCAAAAAAATGCGCAACGCGTAAATCACCTCCGTCTCGCGACCAGCCAAATAACCATAGACCATTCTCGTCGGATGCCGTACCACCAATCCAATGTGAATCCATTGAAGCCAGCTCTCCCGCCATCACAACGGTAAAGATAAAACTGATGGCAAGTGAACACACAACCGCATGCCGAAAGTAAGCCGGTAATGGTGATTTACGATTATTAGCTATTAACACAGCATAAACGATAGCGCCTGTTGTAAAAAGCACAGACACGACTCCCATCAATGAGTACATGGGTGCCAGGATAGGGTGATCTCGATTAAAATGAGCAGGCTCGCCAATCAGCGCAGCGCTATAAAGCCATGGAAGCATAAACAACAAGGTTCCACAGAGTACGCGCACATAGACTCGATAACTAAAACGCATCACTACGGCATCATTCACCCATCCTGCGAACCAGGTTAGCGTGCCCAGATAAGCAACAATGGATACGTTAAATTTTATCGGTTTGGCCCAAATATTGACTCCATTTATTGTTCGTTCATCAATGCTGGCGGCCACCATCAACAACGGAATCAATGCAAGCACTATAAGCGTAGTGCGAGCCAGCAAAGGTTCTCGCCAATACCAAAGCTCAAAAAATGAACCGGTGCGTGCGCGTTCATGTGAAGGTGCTCTTACTAACATCAAAATCGCCCCTCAATCTGGAAACAGGTGAACGTCTAGTATGACTGATTAGGCATTGATTACATCGCACTCAGAATGGATATTCGTCTCAGACCAGGGTATGACGAATGAGAGCAACGACAACTATTTCAACCAATACGTTTTACGATACGAAAAACCATAAAACACAGATCATATTGAACTAAATCCTTTTACTCGAAACACCACACATTTATTTATCTACCGGTTCTTCGTTTCATTGGTTATCAAATTAACGGACTGTACATCACTGACACTGCAGGAGGAAATAGAAAAGCGTTTACATCAATCCTCGCTCGGCTAGCGAAGTTTGCACACCCTGCCCAATAATTAAATGATCTAACACTCGAACATCGATCAAAGCCAGCGCATCGGTTAGCTTACGCGTTAGCCGAACATCCGTATCGCTGGGCTCTGCAACCCCACTTGGGTGATTATGCGCAAAAATAACCGCCGCCGCATTGCTCGCCAAACAACGCTTAACCACTTCACGCGGATAAACAGCGGCTGAATCTATCGTGCCTTCCGACAACTGCCGATACTCCAATACCCGGTGTCGATTATCCAGAAACAAGCCTGCAAACACCTCGTGTTGTAATCCACTTAAATGCAGGGACAAATATTCGCGTACTAAACCGGGGGACGTCATAGCATCGTATTCACGCACTTCACAATAAACATGGCGACGGCTGATTTCCAATGCCGCTTGCAGTAGCGCATAGCGAGCTATACCCATACCGGGGCGGGAGCAGAAACTATCTTTGTCAGCCATTAATACATTACCCAAACCATCGAATTCCACCAACAGTTCACGCGCAACATCCACGGCAGAATGGCCAGGCCGACCAGTTTGAAGAAACAGGGCCAGCAGCTCGGCATCGCTCAGCGAACCAACACCTTTTTGAATGAGTTTTTCTCTCGGCCGCTCAGAATGCGGCCAATCTTGAATGGACATGATCATCTTCCTTGTTGATCTGTGAATGAAACGTCTCCTCCTGAGACGACTTTACATTAACATAGACTCTTCGCTTATTGGCCAATACTTCGCTTCACTCACCTTGTTCGCCACTAATCGGATGCGATAGAAGCTTCGTATTCTACCAAATTGCTAATTTCTCACGTTCTATCTGGATTTACCTGCAACAAGCAGAATCATTCCTGGTTGATGAATGAATCCAGATACACCCAATAAAATATGAATTGAACACCTGTTCATTCATAATGAGAACAAGGGTGTTTAGGCGATGGATTTACACAAAATAAAGCCGCCAGACCCGGTTTACTATCATTCATCTGAATCCGCCTTGGGCCGATGCACCTCAAGATGGCTCATATCTACCGTATCGCCATACTTCTCTTTAATGGCATCCATCGCAAACGCCCGTTTACCAAAAAAGTGCTCCTCACCAATTCGATCATACAGCCCTGAGCGTTTCAGTGCGTCGGTCACCTTGAACTTAGCACGCGTAATATAAAATTCAATACCCGCTTCCTGTAACCGTTCTGACATATGCGTCAGCATCTCTTCCCCTGTGACGTCAATCTGGTCCACTGCTTCAAGGTCAAGTACCAGAACCTTTAACTGCGGCTTATCCGCCACGGCATTGAGCAGCTGCTTCTCAAGGTAACTGGCGTTAGCAAAGTACAAATCACCGTCGTAGCGGAAAATGGCCATGTTCTGGCTGGTTTCCATACCGAAAATTTCAGCATCACGCAGCGTACCATCCTCATGCAGTGCTACTTCGGCAAAATGGGGGCGCATTGTTTTGTAGATATAAAACAATAGCGAGAGCACCACGCCCATAAAAATACCCCATTCCAGATGTGGTGCAAAAATCAACGTACCGGCAAACACCACAAAAGCGACGATGGCATCGTGTGGATTAACCTTCCAGGCGTGCTTAAACGGTTCGAAGTGAATCATGCCAATCACAGCCATAATTATCACTGCAGCCAACGTAGCTACGGGCAGGTGATACAGCAACGGTGTTAAAAACAGCAGCGTTACACCAACGATAATGCCAGACACTATGGCCGTAAAACCCGTTTTTGCTCCCGCATCAAAAGCCACCGCCGTGCGCGAGAAAGAACCAGAGACCGCATAACCCTGAGTGACACCAGCGACTACATTTGCCAGCCCTTTACCCACCATTTCCTGGTTCGCTGATAAATGTTGTCGCGTTTTTGAGGCCACTGCCTTAGCAATGGAAAAGGCCTCAACAAAACTTAACAGCGCAATCATTAAAGAAGGCATTAAGAGCGAAGTAATATCCCGAGGGTCGATCGTTGGCATGATGAACGATGGCAGACCGCTTTCAATACTGCCGACCACCTTGCCGCCCATTCCCTCAAAATTCAGTAACCAGGCCAAAACAGTCGCCGCTACTACGGTAAACAATATCCCCGGTAACTGTGGTGCAAACTTCTTGAAGCAATAGAGCAACACCATGGAAAACACACCCATTACCAGTGTTGGAAAGTGGGTTTGATCTGGAATGGCAAGCAGTAGATTCCAGAGTGTTTCGTATAAGTGATTACCGGATATATTTTCAATCCCCAGTAATTTACTGAGCTGCAAACTACTAATGACAATGGCGGCAGCATTGATAAAACCAATGACCACCGGGTGCGACAGAAAATCCACCATCATACCCAGTCGCAGAAACCCCAGCACTAGCTGCATCAGGCCCGCCATAATCGCTACCATCGCGGCATAGGCTATGTATTGTTCTGGCGATAAGTTCAGTGGAATCAAAGCGGCGGCGGTCATCAGCGAGATAATCGCGACCGGTCCGTTTTGTAACTGACGCGAAGAACCGAATAGTGCCGCAACAATAGGCACCAGAAATGCCGAGTACAACCCGATTTGCGGTGGTAGTCCAGCCAACTGAGCATTGGCCATTGATTGAGGTATCAGTACCAATGCGACGGTAATGCCGGCAAATATATCTGCGCGCAGCACTTCCGGGTTTTTAAGTTCGCCAATCCAGTCCTTGAACGGCACAAAACGTCTTGCTGCGTCTAACAGCAGCTGATTTAGATAACTCTTCATGCTGCTATTTTATCGTTTTGTGGCCGGTTCAACCACTAAAGGATGAAACTGCCACACCTATGCAAAGATAATTAACACTAAAGCTATCAAAACCATGGCATCGATATCACTCGGCTGCGTAATACCCATGGTTGTCAGCACACATTCTGAATTTGTCGAAATCTACAACGCCGGTAGCGTTAACTCTCGTATTGCAAAGGCATTGCAGCTCGACTCCGAGAGCTCTTGTATTGAACAGAGCTGTTTCATTGGAATTGGTCTGGTATTGCGTTGATATTTCGAATTTCCAGTGACATCTGGTCAGGTGCCCCTTCAATTCCATTGCCACTCTCGAATGTTTTCGTCACTACGATTGGCTCAATTGTAGATACAAAATATCGACCTTCTTCATTAAGGGTTACTGTTAGACTTCCGGATGTCACCGTGGAATCCCATCGGACGGTATTCCCCATTGCTACCCCTGCGCTAACATCAAGCGACGCGACATTCTCAGTGCCTGCAAAAGCCAAATTTGCGCTGCTACTGTCCGTAACAACATAATTACCACTGCCGTTTGCCGAAAAATTAATATTTAAGAGAGCACCATGATAAGCACCATTACTCGGCTCGAATAAATTATCACCAACGAGCATATTAATATGCACACGCTCGTCGCGGCCTACTGTCTCTGCACCACTGAAAAAAACGGTAAATACAATATCGTCTAGCATCCAACTGCCATCACCAAACTGTCCGTTCTGCACTCCAGCAGGTAGATTAGTGTCACCCTGTTGATTGGCATCCTCAGACGGCATCAAGTTTGAATTTGCCGTGCTAGTGCTGCTACCGCCTCCACTGCCACAAGATGAAATAATGGCCAACAAAATTGCCACAACCGCTGTTCTTAATACACGCGCCTTAAATTTACACTTAGTCATACTAATCAGTGGTCCTTTTTGATGGATGATATTTGTTTTTCTTGTTCAGCGAACCCATTGCCACAAAGATCATTGCTATCACTTCGGCTAAGCTCCGTAACAAGGATAGATTTGTCATAGACCCTGCTAGCAGAACAAGCGCATAATCTAAATTGGCTTACCACTTATATTAAGAAATTCTAGCGATATCTGATCAGGTGCACCGACGACCCCAGTACCTGCCTGACCTGATTTTGATACTATGATTGGCTCTTTAGTGGATACAAAATAACGGCCTTCTTCGTTAACGGTTACTGTCAGATTTCCTGATGTCTCTGTGGAATCCCATTGAGTGGCTTGTTGTGAAGTTGCACCCGCAATAACGTACAGCCATGCGACATTAGCACCGCTGTCAAAAGTTGATTCAGCACCAACTTCATCTGTCACCACGTAATCTCCACTACCATTTGTCGACAAGACAATGCGTAATACAGAGCCGGAATAGTTTCCGTTGCTACTGTCAAATAAACTATCACCTACGACAATGCGAGTTTTATTGCCTAAATTGGAATTTTGTATGGCCTGGCCTTCAGTATCTGAATCCGTTACAAATATAAAATCGCCTAGCTTCCAGCTGCCATCAACCAAGGCTCCAGCCTGCGTATTCTCAGAGTCATTCATTTCAGCCGATGGATTGACATTCTCTGAATGCGCTATATCTGAATTATCCGCACTACCGCTTCCACCTCCACACGATGAAATTGCGCCCAATACAACTGCCACGGAAACTGGCCTCAACACATCAAATATAATTTTATTTTTTAACCTTTCCATCTGTGCTTCTATCTCCTTTGAAAAACAAGAATTGAAATCCAACATGAAAACCTGATGCTTGTCAGCATGACAACAAAGCGTGACGAACCGTGACGAACCAAATAAATACTGAATTTATTTACGAATTTAATTGGCGATTTAGCGAAATAGAGAAAATTGCACCATTCGGGGTGTTAGATGCGGTTAGCGTGCCATTCATTTTTTGTACAACAATAATCTGAGCTATGTATAGACCAAGCCCAGTACCACCCACTTGATCTTTCGTCGTAAAATAGGGCTTGAATATATCGGCAGTATTTGCAGAGTTAATGCCACCAGCATTATCCTCAACCTTAATGAGAGTACGATCTTTTGAAACTTCGGTACTGATAACAATGTACTTATTTTTTAGGTCTTGTTTTTCGTAGGCGTCTAGCGCATTGCTAAGAAATATGACAATGACTTGTATTAATTCGTTTTTATAACCGTATATCAGATCATCACCTTCAGCTTTGAACTCCACAGAAATATTGTTAAACCGGTTTTTCATTAATGCTAAGACGTCATCAATCACACTCTTAATCGAAAACCAACGCTGCTCTATTTCCGGCTTAAACAAGCCCTCTAACAAGCCGACTATCGGCTTGCTGATTTTTATCCAAATCTGCATCCATATTCATGAGGATAGAGTTGATGTGCATAAGCGGCTGCCGCCATTGATGGGCTATCGAGTCAAGCATCTCACCCATATTGGCCATACGAGATTGGTGCAAAAGCATTATTTCCTGGTCTTTTCTTTGCTGAGTTTCCTTTTTAATGTTAGCTTCGAGCTTGCTGTTTAACACTTGATACTCAATCGCATCATTTTCTATTTTTTTAAAAAAATAGTATAGAAGCACAGTGAATATGGTAAAAAAGGTGAAGAAAGTAGAATATGCGTATTGTGATAACGCTAAATCATGGAATTCCCTAAGAGCAAGAATGCTTGCAACAATAAAGAACGATAAAACTACTCCATATTTTCTTCCCAGCAAAACAGATGCGGCGAAAATCGCCATAAAAAATGCTATTAAACGAAATTCATCTTCCGGCCGAGTTAGCAATACAAAGTAAAATAGGAACAAAGAAGAAAGTAAAATCAGACTAACAACATGGGGATAATATGACCTTTTCATTCTTAGTAAAAAAAACGCACACAGAGTAACCAGCAGAAAAACCCCTAATGCGCTTTCAAACAATGGACCGTAGTCAATACCTCCAAACATAGATACCAAATAGTTAATGAGCGTAGAACTAGAAATGGTTAATATAAGAACATTCAGAAATACAAAGCGAAATTTCAGTAGATTTTCATTATCAGAAAAACGATGCCCGCTGGATAGTAAATTATCTTTTTTAATCATGGGAATAGTCCGTCCTGGAAATTGTTAGATACTAACGTGGCCAGCTTAACTGTAAATATCAAGTCAATTTTGACCAATAATTACTAGTTAAAAGTAAGGGTAAATCGATGCTCTCAGTTTTAAAAAAGCACACTATTCTCTATGTAGAAGACGAACCCGACATACAGTCAAATATTGCCGAGTATTTGGAAAACTACTTTGGAACTATAATATTAAGCTCGGACGGAAAAGAAGCACTGAATCAATACAGCAAACACGCTCCAGATGTAGTTCTTCTTGACATAAATCTGCCAATTATTGATGGTCTTTCAGTAGCAAAAGACATTCGCAAAACTGATACACACACAAAAATCATCATGCTGACAGCCTTTACTGAAAAAGAACAACTTCTTAAAGCCACAGAACTGAAATTGATTAAATATCTGGTGAAACCTGTGTCTCCAAAGATATTCAAAGAAACCCTTATAACACTCGCTGAAGAGCTGGTAAATAACCCTTCCAGATACATAAAATTAAGCGACCATTTAGTGTGGAATGTTGAACAAGAACAATTGAGTCAGGATGGCATATTCGTGTCACTGGCTGTAAAGGAACAACGTCTTTTAAAACTGTTCGTCCAAAGCAGAGACAAGTTTGTCAGTTACAACTCAATAGTAGGTGCAGTATGGAACAACCCGATAGACAGAGATATCTCAATCGATTCCATTAAAAAACAGGTAAGCCAACTGCGAAAAAAAGTGCCGGATATCGATATATCCAGCAGTTATGGCGAGGGATATATTTTAAAACTCAATCACATCAACCCAAAATCGAATAACAATGCCTGACCATCTTGCCCCCCTAACATAGATTTTCAATATCAATTGTCACATCAAGCCTCTCTCAGCTAATGAAGTTTGTACGCCCTGCCCGATGATCAAATGATCTAATACGCGAACATCAATCAATGCCAATGCATCTGTTAATTTTCGAGTAAGGCGAACATCTGTGTCGGATGGTTCCGCAACCCCTGAAGGGTGATTATGCGCAAAGATAACCGCCGCCGCGTTACTAGCCAAACAGTGTTTTACCACTTCTCGTGGATAAACAGCCGCCGAATCAATAGTGCCTGTTGATAATTTTTGAAACTCCAACACTCGATGCCGATTATCTAGAAACAAAGCCGCAAATACCTCGTGCTGCAAACCACTTAAATGCAGGGATAGATATTCGCGCACTAAACCAGGTGAGGTCATTGCATCGGATTCGCGTACTTCGCAATACACATGACGGCGACTGACTTCTAATGCGGCTTGCAGCGTGGCGTAGCGAGCCGTTCCCATACCAGGGTACGCACAAAACCGCTGACGATCTGCCACAAGCACATTGCGCAAACCATTAAAGTCGTGCAGTAAGTCTCGAGCCACCTCAACCGCAGACATTCCGGGTTTACCCGTTTGTAGAAATATGGCCAGCAACTCAGCATCGCTAAGTGAACCTGCGCCTTTTTGTATCAACTTTTCTCTTGGCCGCTCAGATTGCGGCCAGTCTTGAATGGTCATGATCTGCTTCCTTGTAGATCGATGTTAATAATGCCCTGTACTCAGAGAGTGTATGCAGTATCCCTAATTTTCTGATGTGCAAAAAGAGTAAAAACCCTTATTAGTTAGGGCAGCAACTACTTGTATAAAACCATCCAACGCGTATTTACGTCAGATAATATAGGTGAGTGGGTCTTCAAAAGTCACCCACAAGTATTACCTTATTTGTTAACGCAACTGCTTTGTGTAGCATCCTACTTAAAGACATTAAACAGCAAGATGGAGGCACATACTGCAAAAAAGACAACAAGAAAAACGACTGACAACTGCCGATGAAAAGCAATACTTTTAACACGCTCCTGATCGACTGCTTCAAACCGCTCCACATTAGCCTCATGCCATAAAATTATTTTTGAATATCCTGCCCAGTTTGATTCGTCGTTCAATCGTTTATAAAGTCGACGAACCAAAATACTCGTGTAGGCCGAGTTAATGGATTCGATGAGTATCAAACCAACAATGAGTGAGACGGCCAGAAATTTCATTTAGATAACCAGTAATAAATAATCAACGTTTCTTTGGGAATATTGCCAACCTGTTCTTATGTAGCTTGCCACACAGAATGCCTTATTTGCCTGCCCATCCTCCCACAGTATGATTTGTAAACCCGTGCAAGCTTGCTAGTATGGCCAACAGATGCCTTCTTTACACAATACTGTGCCTCAATACTGTGCCTCAATACTGGCTGCTACACTCACGATCTGATTAGCGCTGAACCGCATCACACTTGGTGATGATTTTGGTGTCACCCCATGGTATGACACAGCCAATTCGAGCAACATCAAAAAAATTGCTGTGCTCCATTAATCCGCTTGCTCAGCTCTTACGTACGCGACAACGTGGCCAATAGATCACTACAAATCTATTAGCATGAAGACATCTCATTTCGGGCTTATTGGCTGATCTGCTCTTCAAACCCCACCGTAACTCTCTGCGCAACTCATAACAAAGGAGATTACTATACAAAGGAGATTACTATGATAAAAAACAAACTAACACTAACGGCTATTCTTGCAGCCACCCTACTCACACTGAGCGCTTGCTCAGATGACGGTGTGGAGTCAACTGACAACGATGTTCAAACACTTGCAGCATCTGCAGACAACGCCAGTCAAGACGACCCAGATCAAAACGTATCAGCGCTCAACATCGTAGACACAGCGGTTGCTGCTGAATCATTTACTACATTGGTGTTAGCACTTCAGACCACCGGTCTTGATGAGGTGTTAGCTGACGAATCAGGTACGTTTACTGTGTTCGCACCCACCGACGATGCATTCGCCAAGCTCGGCACCGATACCATCAATGCACTACTCGGCGACACGGACACCTTGTCTGACATCCTGCTTTATCACGTTGTCTCTGGCGCGGCGGTTAACGCCGAATCCGCTATCGCACTCAGTGGCAGCATGGTTGAAATGGCCAACGGCGACATGGTGGCAGTGAATCTTGATGACGGAAAATTATTCATTAATCAATCAGAAGTGATCGTAACGGATGTGGTGGCTTCAAACGGCATTATTCATGTTATTGATACTGTGCTCATACCACCTGCTGATGCAGAACAAATGCAGGAAGAAGCACCGCTCAACATTGTTGAGACTGCCGTGGCTGCAGGAACATTTAATACTTTGGCCGCCGCTTTGGGCGCCACCGGTTTAGACGCAGCACTAAGTAACCCGGACGAAACATTCACCGTATTCGCTCCAACAGATGAAGCATTTGCCAAGCTCCCCGAAGGGACAATTGATGCTCTACTGGCCGACCCTGAAACACTGACCAGCATCCTGCTTTATCATGTTGTTGCAGGTGTTGCAGTGGATTCAACCACTGCATTGAGTTTGGCGGGCCAGTCAGTCGCTACTGCTAATGGTGCAGAAGTCGATCTCTCACTCACAGATGGCCAACTGTTTGTAAACGACGCCACTGTCACGGCTGTAGATATCGTCGCCAGCAATGGCATCATCCACGTGATTGACACGGTGCTGATACCACCAAGCGCTGATGCACAAGAACCAGCTACTGAAAATGAAACTGCTGAGGAAGCACCCACCGGCACCATCTTGGATATAGCGCGTGGCAATGACGACTTCTCTACACTGGTTGCAGCCGTTGAAGCAACCGGTCTTGATGGCGCATTAGGTCATCCTGGTGATACCTATACGGTATTCGCTCCAACAAACGCAGCCTTTGCCGCATTGGGTCAGGACACTATTGACGCCCTGTTGGCAGACCCCGACACCTTGCGCGATATTCTATTACTGCACGTGATACCAGGAACGGTAGTCGATGCGGCAACTGCGCAAAGTCTGGTTGGTTTTGACATTCAAGGCGGAAACGGAGGCACATTGCGTCTGGAGCAAACAGCAGATGGCGGCTTGACGATTAACGGCGTCAACATCATTGCAACTGATATCGCCGCAGTGAACGGCATCATCCACGTTATCGATGCTGTAATACTTCCATAAGCTAAACACCGACAGCTCACTACTGGGCTGTCGGTATAGCTATACCGGCATGCCGAAATGCAACACCTCTTCACGCACGCCAAGTTTGCTATACAAAGCAACGGCCGGTTCATCAATATAATCAGCCTGAACAAAAACTTCATATGCACCAACGATTTTAGCAATGCGCTGCAACTCTTTAATGAGCGAAGTTGCAACAGATTGCCGACGGTATCGCTCATTCACGGCCAGGTCGTAGATATAAATTTCGCTTCTGGCTTGTTCAAACTTTTCAAGTTCATACGCCGCCAGACCTCCTACAACCACACCTTTATGCTCGGCAACCAAAACGAAAAAAGTGGATTTGCATAGCAGTCGGCGCAGGTACTCATCATCTGGTTGATATTGAGTGTAGGTAGTTACCTCATCAAAAGCTTCGCCAAAGCAGCGCAACAGATCGCGCATAGCCGCCAAGTCGTCTGCACCCAGCCTTCTGACCAAATTACCGTTACGCTCACTCACTGTAACTCCTTCAACTGACCCATTTGATGGCGTCACATGATAAAACCCATGCGCTGCGAACCACAAATACTGAGCTATTCGAAATTTGAAGCCCAACTTATCCGGTTTGTAGCGCACAATGGAATTTAATGCCTAAAACTCAGTCTGAGCGTGATCTACGATGATCAGTTGATAGCAGTTAATATCTAAAAAAGTGAGACGAGCTACACAGCAACCATGACAACCATAGATAAAAAACAGAAAATTCGCTGTCTGACGCTGCTGATCGTAGCCGAAATACTGGCCATGAGCCTGTGGTTTGTGTCTGCGGCTGTGCTGGGCGATATGAGCGCGGAGGCAAACTTAACACCTGGTGTTCAAGCGGCTCTTTCGTCAGCAGTGCAAGCCGGATTTGTTATCGGTGCGGTGTTACTGGCGGTGTTTGGTATTGCTGACCGGTACGAGCCTCGCATGGTTATGGCACTCTTTTGCATTATTGCAGCGGTGTCAAATGCGCTACTGCTTAGCGTAGAAATCGGTAGCGCAACAGCGATCGCCTTACGTGCAATTACCGGTGCGGCCTTAGCCGGAGTTTATCCTGTTGGAATGAAAATCGCTGTTGGCTGGGGACAAAAAGACCGTGGCCTGCTTGTTGGCTTGTTAGTCGGAGGCCTTACCCTGGGCTCTGCATCCCCGCATCTGCTGGCGTTTCTTGGTGGTACACAATGGCGCATCACCGTGCTGGCTGCCTCGGCGTTGGCCGTATTGGCAGCGCTGCTATCAGTAGCCCTTAAAAACGGGCCCTATCACGCCAAAGCGGCCAGGTTTGATCCTACCGTTATTACTCAGGCATGGACTAACCGTTCTATTCGCCATGCCTATGGGGGTTATCTGGGACACATGTGGGAGCTGTACGCCATGTGGAGTTGGATTGGCGTTGCGTTAGCGGTGAGCTTCAGTGAACAAATGAGCACGGAGGCTGCCACCGAACTGGCAAAGCTCATGGCATTCATTATTATTGCCAGCGGTGCCGTTAGCTGTGGCATAGCCGGTTGGATAGCCGACCGAATCGGTAAGGCTGAATTGACCATTTACGCTATGGCGCTCAGCGGATTAAGCGCCGTGCTATTTGCGTTAAGCTTTGGTGGCAGTGTGTGGCTGATCATTGCCATATCCATTGTTTGGGGAATCACCATCATTCCAGACTCCGCACAATTTTCTGTGCTAGTTGCTGACCACGCGCAAGTTGAGCAAACCGGCTCATTACTCACATTTCAAACTGCACTCGGCTTTGCTTTAACCATTGCAACAGTGCAACTTTCACCGGTTATTGCTGCAAAACTTGGCTGGGATGTCATGATGGGACTGCTGGCCCTGGGGCCGTTGTTTGGCATCGTCTCTATGTGGAGATTAAGAAAACCAAAACGTCAATTTTCCAACTAGCTATGCGAACAAACCAACAGCCACATGCCTGATGGTTAATTTTGGCTGATGAATAATTTGGCTGATTTTTAATTTAGCTGATAATAAATTAACAAGATAAAAACTAAAACCAGCAAACCCAATTGTTGATAGGCTAGCTACTGCTCCAATCTTAATGCTCTAATGAACACCTTCTATGGCTGTACAGAGTCAATACGTCGAGTGCTGTTCGCACTCATAATTGCTTGCCTGAGCGCAGCATCAATTGCTCTATCGCCGTCAGCGTTAGCCGATGAGTATCAATTCTCTTACCCGATAAGTGGCACTACTGCGCAAGAGCTCATTGACCAAATTCTACAAAATAGCCACAGCCCCGAAGGCGCCTTCGGTTACACCAAACTGAACACAAAAGTAGGATGGACCGCCAATGTTGATGCTGACGGCGTGTGCTCATTGGTCAAGGTGGATTTCAGCTACGACATCACCATTTACATGCCAGAGTGGATTGAACGCGATAAAGCCAAAGCCTGCCTGCAAAAAAACTGGGATTTGGTTTGGTACGAAATTCAGCTTCACGAGGAACAACACCGCAAGCTGTACCGCCTGCTGGATATCGAAGACATCAAAAGCCGAATAGGTGCGATACGACCCCGCGCCTCGTGCGATGCATTAAAAAACGCCATTAATGCAGAAGTCGAGATGATTCTTGACGAAAACGATAAATTGCACGATAAGTTTCACGCCGCCAGCGCACCACCGATGTTGTCCGACTGCTAAGCCGCAAAAATCGTCAGCTACGCCAGGTAACCGCCCGCCACAGGCAACAAATTGTTTGTTTCAGTCATCCAATTCATGTATCTTATACATGAATCACCGGCAGGCCACTGGCCCGGACAACACCTTGCAACCCACAGTTACCCCATTGGACACCGCGCCCCTGTATCAGCGCGTGGCCGATCGTATAAGCAATCGCATATACGATGGCCATTGGCGGCCCGGCGAAACCATTCCCAATGAATTTGCCCTGGCCGATGAGTTTTCGGTCAGTCAGGGAACGGTGCGAAAAGCCATGTCAGTGGTTGAGGAAGCCGGCCTTGTGGTTCGCCAACAAGGCCGCGGCACGTTCGTCAGAAAGCTCTCGGAGGAACGCTCTTACTTCCACTTTTTCAGACTTGCTCACCCACAAGGTGAAAGAGTCACGCCCGAACCCCATACAGAAACCGTATTCAAACGCCAGGCAAACAATCACGAACAAAGCAGCTTTGGCATTAATGCCAAAGATTCAGTGGTTGTGATTGAACGACTGCGTTTGGTTGATGGTGTCAGGGCTACACGTGAGCACGTAGTTGTGCCCGACTCCCTGTTCGCTGGTCTGGCCGATTTCGATGATGCTTTGCCTCAGGCCTTGTATCCGTTTTATCACCAGCGATACGGCATTTTTGTTTTACGCGCAGACGAATACGTCAGTGCAATTACCGCAGACAAAAAAATTGCCACAGATTTAAAAATTAAAATCAACAGCCCAACCCTACAAGTCAATCGCACAGCGTTTGATATGAAAGACCGAGTTGTCGAAATACGCACCAGTCAGTTTCGTGCTGACTTGTTTCAATACAATGTAAACCTGAGCTAACCAATATGACTCAAATTCCTTCCAACTTTCCAAGCCGAGTGTGCCTACAATGAGTGCAAACGACGTAAACCAGGCATTACTTGCCGACCTAAAAGCCAACGGTGCTGATTTTTTTGTGTCTGTACCCTGTAAGTTGCTCGGTGGTTTTATTTCAACCTTAGAGCAAGACAACGAAATCACTTATCGTGCTGTTAATCGCGAAGAAGAAGGCCTTGGCATTTGTACTGGCGCGTGGCTAGCAGGCCGTAAACCGGTTATTGTTATGCAAAACACAGGTGTGGGCACATTAATAACCTCTTTATGCTCCTTGGGTAATTACTACCGTCTGCCGTTTTTAATGGTGATTAGTCATCGCGGCTCTCCAGGCGAGCCTATAGGGGCTCAGGTGCCTATGGGTACGGCAGTAGAAACTCTGTTGCAAACCATCAACATACCTACTTATATGTTTAGCGACCCCAAAGACACAAAAAAAATTGGCCAGCTTGTGCCTTTTACCGATGTTGCTGAAGGTCCGGTAGCCGCCATTCTTGACTACGATTTCTGGGGAGCTCGATAAACATGAGACGTTACGAATTACTGCAATCGATTGTGCCCGAAATCACTAACGAATTTGTTATTTGCAATCTTGGCTTCCCATCGCAAGAGCTGTATTCCATTCGCGATAACGACCATCACTTTTACATGCTGGGCTCCATGGGACTGTCGTCTTCTATTGGACTGGGCTTAAGCATGGAAATCGAAGACACGGTCATCTCTATTGATGGTGACGGCAGCGTGCTAATGAACCTGGGTACCTTGTCTACCATTGCGCTTGAAGATTGCAAAAACTTCATTCTGTTTATCGTTGATAACGGCTCTTATGGCTCAACAGGCGATCAACCCACGCACACGGCCAAAGGCACATCTCTGGCGGCCATCGCAAAAGCGGCTGGCATTAAAAGCAGTGTTGAAGTGCCCGGCAGTGCCGCAGCCGCAGAGCTTAAAAAGTGCCTTGGCACACCCGGACCACACGTCATTGTTGCCAAAGTTGACCCTGGCAGTCCGGCCATGACACCCATCCCACTAACGTCACTGGCCATACGTGATCGATTCCGGGAAGCGATAAAAGCAGCCAAAGCAAAAGCCTGATCCAAACTGGGTCACACAGCAGTTAATATCCAAGCCGCCAATCGGGCGGCTTGGTTACCCTCCGGCATGATCGTTGCGCTTTCTGTAGTGTCCATTCAGGGATGCAAACACCTAAGCCTGTTACCATAGTCTTATGCAGCCACTCGAAAATAAAAAAATACTGCTTGGTATCTCTGGCGGCATTGCCGCCTACAAAAGCGCCATTCTGGCAAGACGACTTATCGATGCTGGTGCAGACGTACGAGTCGTTATGACAAGCGGCGCCCAAGCATTCATTACACCACTGACTCTGCAAGCATTAACGGGCAATCCAGTGCATACCGACTTACTCGATACCGACGCCGAAGCAGCCATGGGCCACATCGAACTGGCTCGCTGGGCTGACATCATATTAATAGCGCCCGCAAGTGCAAACCTGATGGCACGCTTGAGTCACGGTTTTAGTGATGATCTGCTGACAACGTTATGCCTGGCAACCGATGCACCGGTTCTAATTGCACCGGCCATGAATAGACTCATGTGGAGTAATCCTGCCACTGCGGCAAACACAAAAATATTAATCGATAGAAACTTTACGATGATTGGTCCCGACGAAGGCGCACAAGCTTGCGGTGAAACCGGTGCTGGTCGCATGCACGAACCTGAAACCATAAGAGATGCCGTTATTCAGTTTGTTAATAATCATTCATTAAACAAATTAGCTGTACCTGGCGGTAGCGCGATTCCAAGCACAGCGCAGCATCACAATGCTGCTAATCAACCCAGCGCATACGCCGAGCATCATCGATCGTTGGCAGGCTTACACATTGTGGTAACCGCAGGTCCCACAGTAGAACCCATTGACCCAGTGCGATACTTAACCAACCGATCTTCAGGGAAAATGGGTTTTGCGCTGGCGGCTGCCGCGGTAAAACAACAGGCAAAAGTTACTCTGATTGCCGGTCCGGTTTCGTTGCCAACACCGTCGGGGGTAGCACGTATTGATGTTGATACAGCCAAGTCAATGCATAAAGCTGCGCTCAGTGCGGTTCACGGCGCTGATGTATTTATCAGTGTCGCTGCAGTGGCTGACTACCGAGTAGAATCGGTAGCCGAAGAAAAAATCAAGAAAAGCAAAGACGACTTAACCCTGACGCTGGTGCGCAACCCGGATATTCTTGCCAGCATTGCAGCCATGCCCGAAAAACCGTTCTGCGTGGGTTTTGCTGCCGAGACCGAACACGTAAAAAAACACGCCACCGGTAAGCTCATTAAAAAGAAACTCGACTTAATCGCTGCGAACCATGTTGCTCAGCCAGACAACCCCGTCTTTGGCTCGGACTCAAATTCGCTCGACGTCTACTGGCCCGGAGACGGACATCAACACATAGCCTCAGCACCAAAAAAACAGGTAGCAGCCGAACTACTCGATATAATTGCAGAACGACTAGCCACACGCTGAGCACCACACATGCAATCCATTGATTTTACTATTGTCGATTCTCGCATCGGTAAAAGCATCGACTTACCCGCTTATGCCAGCGAGGGTTCGGCAGGCCTGGACTTGCGCGCTTGTGTTGATAAAGAATTGTTGGTGTCACCCGGGGATACGCACCTCATTCCCACAGGTATTGCCATTTACATACGCGACCCTGGTTATGCCGGGCTTATTGTGCCGCGTTCGGGCTTAGGCCATAAGCACGGTATTGTGCTGGGTAATCTGGTCGGCCTTATCGACTCTGACTACCAGGGCCAGTTATTTGTATCGTGCTGGAATCGCGGTGAAACGCCCTACACTGTTGCTGAAGGCGAACGCATTGCGCAACTGGTTATTGTGCCTGTGGCGCAGGTTCAATTTAATCAGGTGGAGGCGTTTAGCGACAGCGAACGAGGTGCTGGCGGGTTCGGTTCAACCGGCAAAAGCTAGCCCTATTTCCCAAATAAAGCTCACTGCAGCGGCTCCTCGCCGGTTTTTCTTGCGTCTGGAGACAAGATAACGGGTTAGAATCAGCTTCATCGGCGGCGATAGTTCCTGAGCTAATGGAGGCTGCCGAATTTGCGTCAATTCTGTGACAAATGATACGGTCATGTTGACGCCAAAAGGCATGGCCGTTGCAACCAGACATCTTTGCACCTGCAATAATAAGGACTAACAGGATATGAAAATCTCTTCTGCCATTTTTCGTGCTTACGACATTAGAGGCGTTGTCACCGAAACACTCACCCCCGATGTTGTGCATGAAATTGGTCGCGCATTCGGCAGCGAATGCCATGAGCGCGGTATAACAACGGCGGTAGTCGCGCGCGATGGTCGATTGTCCGGACCTGCACTGATAGAGTCGTTAAGCAAAGGCATTGCTGCAACGGGTGTTAACGTGATTGATATCGGCATGGTCCCCACACCGGTTTTATACTTTGCCACTTATCATTTAAAAACCGGAACCGGCATTATGGTTACGGGAAGCCACAATCCGCCCGAGTACAACGGTTTAAAAATGATGGTCAGCACCGATGCCTTGTTTGGTGATGGCATCACGGCTTTATACAATCGCATAAAGGCCGGCAAACTACACAACGGTAAGGGTAAGATTTCTTCTCAGGATGTATTGCAGGATTACCTGGACGCCATTACCAGCGATATCAAATTAACCCGACCCGTTAAAATTGCTTACGATTGCGGCAACGGTGTGGCTGGCGCTGCAGCGCCTCAATTATTTGAAGCGCTTGGTTGCGAAAGCACAGCGTTGTTTACCGAAGTTGATGGCAACTTTCCTAATCACCACCCTGACCCTGCCAAACTGGACAACCTGCAAGACTTAATTAAGTCAGTGGCAGAAAATAAAACCGAAGTGGGTTTGGCATTCGACGGTGACGGCGATCGAGTTGGCGTCATCGACGACAAAGGCAATGTTATCTGGCCTGATCGTCAAATGGTTTTATTTGCTCAAGATGTCTTGTCTCGCAACCCGGGGGCACGCATTATTTACGACGTAAAATGCTCAAAAGTATTGCCTGATGCCATCTCAGCTGCTGGTGGCGAACCCGACATGTGGAAAACAGGTCACTCGTTTATTAAAGCGCGAATCAAAGAAACCGGCGCACTACTCGGTGGCGAAATGAGCGGTCATCTGTTTTTTAAAGAGCGCTGGTACGGATTCGATGATGCGTTGTATGCAGCGGCACGTCTGCTGGAAATTCTATCCAATACCGATCAGTCTGCCAGCGAGATATTCGGCGCTATTCCAGACAGCATTAACACGCCAGAGCTCAACGTCGTTTTTGAACGCGACGGTGCACACCATGAATTTATTGAAGCCTTTGCCAAAAACGCAAAGTTTGACGGTGCCAAGCTAACAACGATTGATGGGGTTCGAGCCGATTTTGCCGATGGCTGGGGTTTGGTTCGTGCGTCCAACACAACACCATCGCTGGTCATTCGCTTCGAAGCCGACTCCGATGAAGCCATGACTCGCATCCAGAACGAATTTCGGGATACTATGCAACGTACCGACGCGAGTGTCGACACCCCGTTCTAAAGCACAAATAAAAATTCATGACTGAATCCAAGGACCAACACAGCAAGGCCCCACCTTCAGTTGACCTAACAGCCGCGCGCGATACAGCGCGCGTGCTTAACGAAGCTCTACCCTACCTGCAGCGTTACGCTGGCGAAACTGTGGTTATCAAGTACGGCGGTAACGCCATGACTGACGAGCACCTCAAGCGCTGTTTTGCCCAAAACATAGCCACCTTAAAACACGTTGGCATTAATCCGGTTGTTGTACACGGCGGCGGCCCGCAAATAGCCACCATGTTAAAGCGGCTTAATATCACCAGCGAATTTCTCGATGGCATGCGTATCACCGATGCGCCCACCATGGAAGTGGTAGAAATGGTGTTAGGCGGGGTCGTTAACAAGAATATTGTGTCTCTGTTAAATCAGGTTGGCGGCAATGCGGTTGGCCTTACCGGAAAAGATGCCAACTTAATAGATGCAAAGTCATTGCACTTGCCTGGGCACGCAGCCGATGCACTGGGTTTTGTTGGCCAGGTTAACAAGATAAACGCAAAAGTTATTCAACGCCTGCAAGAGCAAAATCTGATACCGGTTATTGCTCCCATTGGTACCGATGCTGCAGGCGCCAGCTATAACATTAACGCCGATCTGGTTGCCAGCGCAGTTGCCTCGGCACTCAAAGCCAGAAGGCTGTTGTTGTTAACCAACACACCGGGCATTCTTGATAAACAGGATCAACTGCTCACCGGGCTAACCCAAACCAGAATCAAAGCATTGATCGACGACGGCACCATACACGGCGGCATGTTGCCCAAGGTACAGTGTGCGTTGGATGCCGTTGCGGCGGGTGTGGGTAGTGTGCAGATTATTGATGGACGTGTGGAACACGCCGTGTTACTCGAGCTTTTTACTGATCAGGGTGTTGGGACGTTAATCAAGTCTGATTAATGTCAAACGAAGAACTAAATTTACCATCTGTAAGTCGCAAACAGGGCCGCGATGGAAACCTCAGCCCATTTAAGCTTGTGCCGGTTATAACTCGTGTCGATATTAACCTGTACTAGTCGCGACCCATTTCCACTTTTAGTTCGCGGTAACGGATAAGATCATCGTCAAACTTTTCAGCCACGACGCTTCTTTCAGCCGCTTTAGAATCAATAAGAGACCAGGCGTTCTCAATGTTACGCTGAATGCTGTGTTGTTCGGCATACAGTGATTCCTGTGCTTTGGACTCACCACGTGATTTTTCCTGTTGCAGAATGCGCTTCTCGACAACGCTTAATCGCTCAGACAAAATACGGATACGATCATCCAATCGACTGATCAACCCATCAATCATACCAATGCGATCATCGCGGGTTCTGGTGAGGTCTTCCTCAGTGGTAAAGGTTGCCAACAGGGCTCGATCACGAATCTTCGCCAATTCACGATCACGCTCGGCCTTGCGCGCTTCTCGCCGCTCTTCGCGACTCAGCACTTCCTTTACTACAACACCCTGCTTACTTAGAATTGCGTGCCCGTTATCCTGAGCGGAGCTTGGGGCTCTGTCTTGATATGTGGTTAAACCGCTGTCTTGCCAGCGATAGACCTTATTACTTGATGATTGCGCCTGTACGAAACCACAGACAACCAAACCGGCTAACACTACAGCAAAGCGTCGTCCTGGCTTTAAAATTTGGATACTGTTCATGCTCTTCCCGATCTAGTGTTATTACGACAAATGCCTGTTGGCGGGCACATCTGATTTTCGCTTTGTTCCGACCTCACCTAACTGGGCTTGCCCGACCGCCTAAATAACTAGCGTCCACCAGAGGCCCGTGTTTAAGCGGTATCGGTGTTTTCTGTGAGCGGAATCGTGAGATTTGAGACGTGTACAATTGCCTCCATGAGAATTATCACCGTTAATGTGAACGGCATCAGATCTGCGGCCCGAAAAGGCTTTTTCACCTGGCTCTCCAGACAAAAAGCGGATGTGGTGTGTATTCAGGAAACCAAGGCTCAAATCGACCAGCTCGAAGACCCGGTTTACCACCCCAAGGGCTTTCACAGCTACTATTTCGACGCCGTAAAAAAGGGCTATAGCGGCACTGCGATCTATTCGCGAATCAAACCTAAAAAGGTCATCCGCGGCCTGGGTGTGGACTGGATAGACAACGAAGGTCGTTACCTTGAGGCACAGTTTGACAATATCAGTGTCACGTCCTTGTATATGCCATCCGGCTCCAGTGGCGATATACGACAAGGCTACAAATACAACATGATGGATGTATTTCTACCCCACTTGCAAAAGCGCCGACGCTCCAAACGCTCTCAGGTGGTTTGTGGCGACTGGAATATTGCCCACACAGAGGCTGACATTCGTAACTGGAAGGGCAATAAAAAGAACTCCGGTTTTTTACCCGAGGAACGCCAATGGATGACAGATCTTTTTACCAAACACAAATACGCTGATGCATTTCGGCAACTGCCGCAAAAAGATCACGAATACACCTGGTGGTCCAATCGCGGGCAATCGTGGGATAAAAACGTCGGATGGCGTATTGATTATCAAGTTGTCAGTGATGACCTAAGAAATAAAGTGAAGCGCACCAAAGTGTATCGCGCCAAACGTTTTTCCGATCACGCACCCTTGATAATTGATTACGATGTCGACCTTAACGCAGAGTAAGTCTTCGCTATTTTTGCTGTTTGCCATACTGCTGTTTGGCATAAGCTGTTCAGCGATTTCGTTTGTATTCATTCGCGAAAGCGTGGAGCGTTCCATCATGCTAAGCGCGTGGCGAGTACTTCTGGCCGCCGTTATTTTATCCCCGGCATATTTTCTGGCCAGAAAAAAACACGGTGATGCACCCTTCGCTCAAGTGGTTAAGCGATCATTTCTTCCCGGCATTATATTGTCAATACATTTTATAACCTGGGTTGCCGGTGCACGCTTAACACCAGGTGCAAATGCCACACTGATGGTTAATCTTATGCCTCTGGTTATGCCATTTTTCATGTTCTTTCTGTATCGGGAAAAACTACTGCGGCGCGAACTAATGGCTACAGCCATTGCAATGGTGGGCATTGTTATAGTGACATTTAACGATGTACAAATAAGCCCTGATCACTTCAAAGGCGACATACTCTGCCTGATCTCAATGGTGTTGTTCGCAGCTTATCTTGCTTTGGCAAGGCGTTACCTGGAAACGCTAGCCAGTGTTTGGTTGTACGTTGTGCCCATGTATACCGTGGCCGGATTATGTTCTTTGTTAATAGCAGCCGCAACCGGGCCTGTTATGCCAACCTTTGAATGGTATAACGTGAGCATGGTCATTCTACTGGCCGCAGTATCAACAGTGATCGGTCACACCGCGCTTAATTTTGCCATGCAAAAGCTGCGCGGCCAAACGGTGACGCTAATGAATATGTTGCAGTTTGTTATTGCCGGCATAGCAGGATATATCATGTATGAGGAAGTGCCGAGCCACTGGTTTTATCTGGCATCGGTATTTATTGTGGCAGGCTTACTACTGATTGTGTTGCAGCCAAAACCCACGTCACACAACAATTAAAATTGAATTTAAGCTCTAGAAAAGTTTATGCGCTCTCGCCAACTGTATCTTGTAATACAGAAGGTGTTTCCGGATTACTTTGATAAAAATCCATAGCCTGGGACAATGCTTCGTGCAGTTTTTTGGCTTCTGTTTTGGTGGGTGGATTAATGGTTAATGGTGCCGCTTCAGATGCCAGCACAACCACCACGGTGTAGCTTGCCGACATGGCAAACGCAACAAACGACGATATCACTAATACCACCAGGCACAGCGCCAACAAAATCCATCCAAGTGTGTTCGAATCAGGTTGCTCGCGTATGCGCAGCACTTGCCACAGAGTTAACAACAAAAAAAGGACAAATATGATGCCCGCAGCAATGCGCGGCGGCTTACTCTCAAGGTAGGTAAGCTTTTGCATGTATCGCACGGCGTAGCTGGTGTTTTTAATAATAAGCCACGAGGGTGTGACCTTGACCCGCTTTGATTGATAAAGCAATTCTTCATCAGGCGCATCGCTTGACTCTTTCGAGGACATCAGTGCAATACCGGAGGAGGCTCTGGGACTTCATCAAAGTCATCGTAGTCGTCGTAATCTTCCTCAGAATTAGCCTCTGGCTCGTGCGACGAATGATGCAACAACATGCGCCAGCCGCCGTCTTCCATGTGATAAATATTGGTTGATACCATGACACTGACCAGCTGCCCGTCCAGCTCTATTTCTTCTCGAACCAAGTGTATGGCAAGGCCATCGCTTTCGGTTTGCAAGGCATCTGATATTGAAAAGCCGATGGTTGGGGAGGAGGCAAACATGTCGGAAAAACTGTCCAGCACTTGCTCTCGACCTTCAATTCGATTAGCCCCTGGGTGAATACAAACAATATTGTCATCGAGCGACCAGACGCTGCCCAGTGCTTTTATATCGGCTTGTTCAATTGCCTCGTAAAAGGCAATTTCAGCTTCTTCAGGTGTTTTGAATTTTTCGGTCACGGATAATACGCAGTGCAGACTGTCGGGGGATGATAACGCAGATAGGCATCAGATTGACCAAACCTGACTCAGGAGCATCAGTTCAGGCCGTATCGGCGCTCAGATAGTCTCGCCAGTTGTGCGTTTCATCACCGAAAACCATGAAATGCGGGTTAAGCAGGGACTCGCGGGTGTTATACCGTAAGTCGCACAAATCAGTATCGGTGATGTGACCACCCGCCTCTTCCACAATGCATTGGGCAGCAGCTGTGTCCCATTCGGACGTTGGACCCAGGCGCACATAGACATCGGCAACACCCTCGGCAACAAGACAGGACTTTAACGAGGATCCCATGGGTACCTCCTGGTGAGCACCCAATTTATCCAGAAATGCCTGCAAACGCGGACCCACCACCGGACAGCGACTTCGCGCAACGGTGAGTTCGCCAGCCTTGGGCGCGGGTCGCACATGTATTTCCTGCGGCTCTTCCTGTCCTTGCTGTTTCCAGGCTCCCTGCGTGTGAGAGGCGTAATAACTAACATCGAGTACCGGTGCAGTGACAACGCCAAGCACCGGTTTACCGTCAGAAATAAGTGCGATGTTCACCGAGAACTCGCCGTTGCGGCGGACAAACTCACGCGTGCCGTCCAAGGGGTCAACGAGCCAAAATTGCGACCAGTTATTGCGCTTGGCGTAAGGCACCTCTTCGGATTCTTCAGAGATAACCGGAAACGAATCAGGCAGCGCTTCCAGCGCTTCAACAATGATGTCGTGGGCTTCTAAATCGGCTGTGGTAACGGGAGTGTTATCAGATTTGTAGGCAACGGTGTAGTCGTCTTCGTATACTTCCACAATACGCTTGCCTGCTGCCCGGGCTATGGAAAGCGCTTGCTGAGTCAGTTCGATCGTTTTGTCAGGGTCGAGAAGCATCCAGTCTCTTCCGGTTTCTACAGTACCCGTAGCGGTAGCAACGAGAAATGGTTAAACAATGCATTGAGGTGCGCAGCGCATCTTTAAACATTGCACGGCATTAACAATCGATTAAGTGCCTTGATTAATGTTGCCACTGTGCTTGATCACGTACCGGCCTCCGCCATCAGGGCGGGTTAGCCGCTGTAGGGTTTGCAACAAGGGCTGCGGCGCATTGGCCGCCGGTGTTAGCAGCAGGTCTGTGCGGTAATCGCCGTTTGCCGCCATGGTTACGGTGCCATCAATAGACAAGTCACCGCCTTGAGATTTCAAAACGACTTTATGCGTTGCGTTGTCTTGCGGCTCAATATCAATATTGAACTGCCCCAGGTTTGCAGTTATCTCTGGCCCGTAAATTCGCGTGACGATATTAGCCTGGTCCCACACTAACCGGCCTTGCATTTTTTCTAACAGGTTATTCGCCAGTAACACGGTATCCAGTTGGCCATTTATTTTGCCGCTGAATTCAGCCACGGGACCAGGCAACAGGACTTCCAGCTCTTTGGAATCGGCATCAAAAACAAAGTCGGACACACTCATGTTGCCATTCCATTTTCGTTGTACCTGCCCTTCACCGCCACCACCGTAGCCCTGATAGCTGACGTTGGCACCCATGCCGCCTTTTAGTAGCGCACCCGGAGCCGCCTTCCAGGCGACGTTGGTAAATTCGAGCGGTAGAAGATCGTCAGCGTATTTAACGTTAGCCACGGTGCCGTTAAATAATTTCCCGCTCACACCAGCAAGTTCAACTGGCTTGATGTTCGGTTTGAATCTTTCAATCAATGGTGCTGCGGGAAACAAAAAAAACACCGAAACAAGATAGGCAAGCAGTCCGAGTAATATCAGGCGCACTACTCGCATTTAATTTTTCTCCATGACAAAACGAGCGCTGACCATACCCTGGGCATCGTTCTTTCGACTGACATTTAATGTGTCAATGGATAAGCCATAGGTTTCAAGGTCGGCAATAACCTGAATAAGCTTATCGAATTCGACCGTTGAAAATTGCACTCTTGCAGCGGTGCCATCGCTACCGCGTGGCTCAACACGATCGGGTTTATTGGCCAGACTTGCCGCCCTGATACGCTCATCTATTAAGGTATAAGGCGCTTTATCGCCAGACGACTTTATAACCCCGGTATTGCTTCCCATGCTTTTTATCTTGGCCGATGCCACTTCCATTTGTTGTAAGGTTTCGCGCTTGGTATTGATTAGTGTGCGATTTTGATCAAGTCCACTGGTAATTGGAAACCAGACGAAGGCATACAGTAATCCGAGCAGGCACAGAACGCTTACGCAAATCACGATGATGCGGTCACGAGGCGTTTGTCTTAGGTACCAGTCTTTCATGTCAGGTGCTTATCTTTAAATACTGTTTGGGTTCAACACGTTATTGGATTCGAACACGGCCACGAAGCTTATCGTTGTCGTTGTTAGCCGACTGAACTGTCATGGTCATATTGCCGCGCTTTTTCAGCTCGGCTTTCAGCAAGTCGAGAGTCGGTATGGCATCGGTGTACAAGTCAAGATCGAAACGACCTTCGCGATAGCTGATGCTGCGCACTTCAGTTTGTGGCTGAGTGGCCAGACTTGCCGCTATTTGACTCATTTTTGATGTAAAGCCATCGGTGTTACCACCGCTGCGATTTTTTATTTCGGTGTTCATTTGCGTTAGCGGGCGCACCATACGCTTACCCGGCATGGCCTCATTAAACACCTGAGCCATACGCGCATCCAGTTGCTCTACCTGCGAACCCATCTGACGGTACTCCATCCATTTACCGACAAACAAAACCACGCCGAGTATGGCTGCCAGTGCTGCGCTCCAGCGCCACGGCTTCCAGCTTTTATCAAACTGGGTTTTAGGGCTGTAGTCACCTTGCAATAAATTGATACGAGGCGCACTGGCAAGACCACTGGCATACAAACCCAAGCGGCTATCGCAAACTCGGGTTTCAATTTCAACTTTGTCGGACACCGGTAAAACAACGTTGGGTTCGGTTTTGAAAACAACGATTGCTGCGCTGGCGTCTTCAGGTAAATCCTGATGGGCGCCATCGAGCATCATGCCTGCCATGGTCGTGTCGGTTGTAAAGCCTTTGTATCCGTTGAGTCTGACAACCGCGTTTTCACTGTCGACCAAAGCAGTCCATTTGGCTTGATCCAATTCATCAGAATCAAACTTTGGCAGCGCTAAGGTTTCGGGAACGATTTCTGTTGGTCTGAGCCCAGCGCTGGCACACTGTTCTCGCACTGTATCCATCGCTTCACGACCAATAATGGCAACAGGGTAGTCATCAGATTTGCCCTTAGTACCAACCGCAAAGTGCAAAGAATCGACATCGTCTGCAACCTGATCTTCAAGTTGATAGGGTATGGCTTGCATAGCTCTGGCAGCGGAACCACCCGGGATAATTGCTTCAGCCAGCAGAACATCATCGCCTGGCAAAACCAATGTTGCCCGGCGACCTTCCACAGCCGCAGCGACTTGCTCAAAGGAGCCAGCACTGACCTCGGATGTTAGCGAGCCCCGATCATCAGCCGTGGCCCACTGCACGTAGTCCTCGCCGATGGTCGGTAAATGTATGATGACGTGTTTGGCCAATGCCTTGTCTACCTACTTTATGTGTAAACCAGCTACCGCTGGTTGATTTTAACTGTCCAATCTATGTGCCAACTCAAAGCGAACCGGCTTGTCGGCACCCTCTACAAGGTGTCTCTGGCACGAAATATGACTTTTGAGCGGCCTTCCGCATCCCGTTCCAACAGCGAGTACTGCGTTAGCGTGGCATCGCCACCTGACACATCGACTCGTATCTGGAAAAATCGTGATGTCACCGATATGGTGTTCGGCGGCACCACTTCTTCTCCTGTCTCTACAGCTGCTTCTGAAATAAAGTCCTGTTCAAACAAATACGGCTCTAGTTCTTCGTCTTCGGCCAGTCGATCGGGTGAATCGTCTGGGGTTAAATCGAAGATATCTTCGCACCCCGGATAATCCTCATAAGCACCCGTTTCCCAACGTGACATGTCTGCGCCCAGCGGCTGCATAAACTCCGACAACGACGACAGCACTTCGGGTGTGGCCGTATTGACGTTGATGCGTGTTTGCCCGCCCGTTACCGGCAAGGCGGCAATGTGTGGCAGCAACAGCTTGTAGTCTTCTGCCTCTTCTGGCACCGACGGACTAAAACCCTTTACCAGCTGCAATTCACTGACCGCGCTGAACGGACCGTTGGTGGAGCGATAGGCCGGCTCCAGCCCCGTGTAATAATCATCCTCGGCACCATCTGGCACGGTCGCGTTCAGGTCTTTGTCTACCCAGTCAATGATGGCTTCGGCTTTAGACACATCGATGCTCACCTCGCCCAGCAACCGCTTCAAAATATCAACCTGTACAGGATCAGCGTCACCTTCTGCGTTGACAATGTTATTCAGATTAAACCGACCTTGCATGTCCACAATGCAACCTTGCAGGAGCATTTCATCAATTGATATGGGCGGTATGGTTTGCGCCCAGTCATCATCAAGCGAATCAGTGTTCTCACGTAAGCCCGCCTCATGATCCAAAAACAGCAATGACGCCGCAAATCGCTCCCCACTGGTGGCAAAACTGCGGGCGTTCTGGATGATGGCTTCGTTTTTTTCCCTTTGCAGGTCGAGCTGCTGGCGACTTACTATCGCCACTACAGTTATAGTCCCTAATGCGACAACCAACATGGCTGTAATGATCGCAACACCGCTTTGTGACGAACTATTTGACGATTTACGTGACGATTTATCGCGCATTTGCTTACCCCGGTAGCCCGAAAACGCGAACAACCGACCCCAAATCGCCCAGAATGAAGGTAAATTCGAGTGCCCGCGGCATACCGGCGTCACCTTCATTATTGAGCGGTGGCCATTGATCTTGCCAACCGCCCTGGTTATCCATAAACCGAACCGTCAATTCTTCGACATCCTTGAGTAACTGCCGACGTTTATCAGGCTCTTCACTCAACGAATCCAGGTGATACCAGTAACTGCGAATTAAGCGATCGTCCTCTAGCGAATAGGAGACACGTTGCAACGTTGATCGAGCCGGCAGAATATCGGCAGCCGGATTCGACCAGCCAGCGCGGGTGAAATCAAACAGCGACGAACCCTGCAAATTAAATTGGAACGCCGGGACGATAGAATCCACCGCAGAGCGAACAGGGCGATCAGTGATTTGCGTGATGTCTTCGGCTAACCAGTAAAAGGTGCGTTGCAACTCGGTGAGTCGCTCAGACTGAACCTCAATGCGTTCGCGCGCCTTGGTGATCTGCTGCAACATGGTAAAACCGGCCGTACCGATTATCGCTAATAAAAACATGGCGACCATGACTTCTATAAGCGTAAAGCCTTTGCTGCTTGATGTTGAGAGTGTCAAAACAGGCAACTTTTAAAATCGGTGCTGCGGGTTACCGGCAAAGCCGGCAACCGAATAAATATACCCTTCGGCATCGGGGTTAAGGCGCACCTCTATATCCATTCTGCGCAAATCCAGCTGCTCAGCCTTGGTTCGAGTGCGTATATACCAGGTTTGTTTTACCATTTCGACTTCGGTGTTCTTGGTGCCAAGATCTGGCCATGTTGGTAAAGCTTGCAGGGTATTAAGGTGATTGGTTGCTACCCATCGACCCACTTCACGCTCACGCAACTTACCACTGCGAAAAGCACTGGCACCAGATGACGAGACCAACGCAGACGCACCAACAGCCAAAATGGTCATGGCCACCAGCACTTCTATTAATGTGAAACCACGTCGCTTGTTCATTCGTTCAATTGTTCCAGCACAATCGGTTCAATCTCGCCAGTGTAAATCGCATGCTCGAACTCGCTTTCTTCGTCGGCAATAACCACACGAAAATCGGGCATGACTTCGCCGTTGGATAGGAATAAAACATGCGGTTTTATAGGGCTATCCTCGGTTACCGCAGCTAATTCTTCTTCGAGTTCCTCGAGTACGATGGGCAAGCCTTCGATGTCCACTCGGTATTCAATAGTGGCTTTAACATCGCCGTACTTCAGGCGACCATCTTCAAAAATTTCCCAGGTACCTTCACCATCTTCGTTGCCGGTGAGAATATAAAACTCATAGCTATTTGGATGAAACCGAATACCCAGTTGCTGACGGGAATAAATGGCTTGATCGGCTGCCAACTCCATTAGCAACCGAGTACGTTGTGCATGGTCGCGAACAATTTTGCCAATATTGTTGAAGTCGATGCGCAACACCACCGCACCCACCATGATGGCAATAATGGCAACAACGACCATCACTTCTATTAGCGTAAAACCGCGTAAACGTTTAAAACCGCGTGATGGTCGTGCCTGATGCACTGTTTTTATTTGTCCGTATTGCAGCCGCGTTGTTGGCTTAGTTAGCGTAGCTTAAATCTTCGCCTGTACCTTCACCGCCTTCGACCCCATCGCTGGCAAGCGAGATTAAATCAAAGTCACCGGTTTCACCGGGGCTAACGTACACATACTCACGACCCCAGGGATCTTTAGGCAGTGACTGAATGTAGCCGCCGTCTGACCAGTTAGCTGGTTCAGGGTCACCGGCGGGTTTTTCTACCAGTGCCTGTAAGCCCTGATCGGTGGATGGGTATGCGAAGTTATCCAGTTTGTACATCTCCAGTGCTTGTGCAATGGTGCCAATGTCTGTGTTGGCTCGAACGATTCTGGCCTTGTCAGGATTATTCATGATTTTGGGAACCACCGCGGCCCCCAAAATGGCGATAATGGCCACCACCACCATAATTTCGATTAGCGTAAAACCAGCATGACGAGTTTGCTTCATACTCTTGACCATATGGATACTTTCTCCAGGATTTTTCGTTTATGTTCAGCGGTTGTGTTCGTTACAACCTATAACAACAAGAATAGCACGGTGATTTGACCTCACAGGCCCATCTAATGCCGCATTATGGATGTAGCGGAAAGCGTGCCCAGTTATAAAGTGTGACACACGATGAAACGTATAATTCAGCCCCTTTTCCAGCGCGTCATGCAACCAGCCATTGGCCTGGCACTGGGAATCGCCTTGTTGTGCCTGAGCCTGCAATTCGCTGGCCTGGACCAGAGCCTGCGATTCGATCGCGACGCCATTAGCGCGGGGCAATTCTGGTTATTGCTGACTGGCAACTTTGTTCACCTTGGAAACAACCACCTTTTCATGAATTTAGCCGGCTTTGCGTTGGTCGTCGCACTGGTCTGGCAACGCTTTCATTGGTGGGAATGGGTACTGATTACGCTATTTTCAAGTCTGGTTGTGGGAATCGGTTTGTATTTGCTGGACAAACACATATTTTGGTACGTGGGTTTTTCGGGCACCCTGCACGGACTGATTATAGCTGGCTGCATAGCCGACCTACGACACTACCCAAAATCGGCCGCCGTGCTGCTTGTATTAATTATTGGCAAGCTGGTCTGGGAACAAGTTGCCGGAGCCCTGCCGGGCAGCGAATCGGTTGCCGGTGGCAACGTGGTGGTCAACGCCCACCTTTATGGCGCTATTGGTGGCGCGGTGATCGGGTCGGCATTGTTGGCACGTCAAATAAGAAAAGCACGCAAATGAAATACGCATGGACGATTGTTTTGCTTTGTTGCCAAGCAAATCGAAAACGCCCTTGCTGCTGTTGCATTGTTTAGCAGCGTTAGCAAAAATTATACGACGTCAGATCACTGGCCTGCGTGAATATGATCTTTAAGTTTATGCCTTGCGCACCAACTGACGATATTCCGATGGACTTTGTCCGATGTATTGTTCAAATACACGGCTGAATGCCGTTCGACTGCTAAACCCAACCATTTGTGCAACACGTTTTACGGGTAAGTCGGTACTCTTCAACAAAACCGCAGCGCGTCGTAATCTTAATTCACGCAATAGAACTATTGGTCCACTACCGTATGCAGCATTAAATCGCGCTGCGAATGCGGACCGGCTCATGCCCGCCGTTTCAGCAAGGCTCTCTACCGTATGAGCGTCGCCTGGTTTTTCCAGCATTGCTCGCAAAGCAGCCCAGACCGTTGGGTCACGCAATGCAGACATCCAGCGTAATTCCGTATCTCCATTTTTTAAGCGCCGCCTCAGCATTTCAATGACGCACTGAGTGAGCAGCGCTCGAATCATTGCACGACTACCTGCAGCTGGCTCGCTCAGTTCTTTGATCATCTGTCCAATAGTTGAATACAAAGCACTTTCTGGTTCAATGTGCTCGACTATTGGCTCGCGTATTAATTCGATAACGTCAACAGCGCCTCGCAAACCAACACGTAAATGAGCACACAATGCGATCACCTGACCAATACCATCATTGACCTGATCAACAGCCAACACATGTTGCAGCTTTAGTTCAGGAGGAGCGCAATTTAAATGAGAGTCTGTCGCCATGCCATAGCTACGTAGCGCATGACTTTTTAATGCCGGAATCAAGACCAAACTACCGGATCTTATTTTAATAGGAGCGCTGTCTTGTATTGCCAGTTCGCCCTCGCCATTGAGAATGTAATGCAATGACACGTTCGAATCCCGACCGACATTAAGGTCGCATTTACCTTGGAGTTCGCACAGTGCAAAAGGATCTGTCGATATTTCAAGTTGATCAAAGATGTGTTCGAAGTTCATTTTATGAATCAGGTCCGATTCTGGATAAATTGATACACATTAGTCCAAACCAAGGCATTATCTGTACGAAATGATACACCGACTCGCTTACTATTACAGCTGTCAACAACTCAAACAGGAAATAAATTTTATGTGCAGCAAACATGATCGATCAGAGAAAGAAAATCAGCACAACGCATCACGTCGCACAGCGGTAAAAGGCGCAGTTGCAGCAAGCGCGGCTGGTGTTGCAGCAACCTTCGCAGGCATGGCATCAGCACAGAGCGCTGACCCTTATGCAAACCCCGCAGAACCGGCGCTGCCACCGTCTGACATGAAACTTGATCTATCGCGCACAGCGCTAGTGATTACCGATCCACAAATTGACTTCCTGCACCCTGACGGTGTGACCTGGGGCGTCGTTGGTGAAAGTGTTACCGAACACAAAACAGTAGAAAACATTGAATCGCTATTCAAAGCGGCAAAAGCGGCCGAAATCACAGTTGCTGTCTCTCCTCACTACTACTACCCGACCGATCATGGTTGGAAATTTGAGGGTGCACTAGAAAAGCTAATGCATAAGATTGGCATGTTCGACCGTAAAGGTCCACTAAGCATCGAGGGCTTTGAAGGCTCAGGTGCGGATTTCATGCCGCAATATAAAAAATATATTGAAGATGGGAAAACTATCGTCACGTCCCCTCACAAGGTTTATGGCAACGACAGCAATGATCTTTCTCTTCAATTGCGCAAGAACGGTGTTGATCAGGTAATCCTTGCGGGTATGTCTGCAAATCTTTGTGCTGAAAGCCATATGCGAGAGCTTTTGGAAGATGGCTTCGAAGTAGCTGTTATAAAAGATGCAACAGCTGCTGCAAAACTGCCTGAAGGAGATGGGTATCTGGCCGCATTAACCAATTTTCGATACATGGCCAATGCAGTATGGACTACTGACGAAGTTGTCAAAATGCTGGGCTAGGATGAGCTGACGCTCACCCTTTATCCAAACACGATGATATTTAAAAGAAATTAAAAAAGGCCCGCTAGGGCCTTTTTTATTGACTGTGCATGCGTAGAGGCTACGAAATATTTAGCAGAGAGCCAACTTACGAACTGGGTGGGGGATAATAATCGGCCAACCAAGCCAAACCAGCATCGGTTGTGGTCTGTGGCTTGTATTCTGCACCAAAATAACCAGCATAACCAAGCGATTTAATTTCGTTTAATAACCAACGATAGTTCACTTCACCGGCATTCGGCTCTGCACGATCGGGAACACTGGCAAACTGCACATGCCCAATGAGCTTGGCAGCTTGCTCATATCGGCGCAGTAAGTCACCTCCTACAATCTGTAAGTGATAACAATCAAACATTATTTTCAGGTTAGGCTCGGCAACACGCTGTACTATAGCCACCGCATCTTCAAGCGTTGACAAATGATAGCCAGGTGCATCGTGTTGATTCAACGGCTCAATCAAAATGGTTTTTCCATGAGTGGCGGCTACCTGAGTGGCGTACCGCAAATTCGAGGCAAAGGTATCTTGCGCGTGTTGGTCGGTACTACTGGAGAATCCGGCCATCACGTGAATGTTTTCGCAATGAATCTCGGTAGCGTAGGCAATGGCCTCATCGATATATTGCTTAGCCTCAGTCTCACGACCCACCAACGCTGCAACACCGTTGTCTCCGTTCGCAACATCGCCGCGTTGCGTGTTGAGTCCAAGCATTGGCAATTCGGTTTCGTCTAGCGCAGCCTTAACCGCATCCACCGATGTGGCATAAGGCCAGTGACATTCTACGGCCTGAAAACCTGCGGCTTTTGCAGCGCGTATGGCATCAGGCAAAGAGAGCTCGGTCCATAAAAAACCTAGGTTGGCTGATAATTTAATCATCCCACTCAACATCAAATTTTGTCACGATCCGTTGAACGTCTTGCGACGATAATATTCTAGCGTTAACACCTTGAAGCATCATGGCCAATCGCGCCGAGTCTTCGAGCTCTTCAATCGCGTTACAGGCAGCTTCAACATCTTTGCCAGCAACCACAGGGCCGTGATTAGCCAGCATGACGGCACTGCGTTTTCCTGCAAGACCACGTACAGCTTGACCCATGGCCGCATCACCGGGTAAAAAGAATGGCAACAGTTTTACCCGACCCAGTTTCATGATGGCGTAAGGAGTTAATGGAGGCAAAAAATTATCTTCGTCTACATCTGGCATCATTGATAAAGCCACAGAGTGGCAGGCATGCAGATGAACTACAGCACCGGCTGTGCTGCGTGTATCATAAAACGCGGTATGCAGTGGCATTTCTTTGGTTGGATTGTCTCCACCGATCAATACACCTTTTGCATCGAACCGTGACAATCGCGCTGGGTCTAAACGTCCGAAGCTCACACCTGTAGGGGAGACCAACAATCCGCCATCTTCTGTGCGTGCCGAGATATTGCCTGTGCTGCCACCGGTTAGACCACGATCGAACATGGACTTTGCCAACAAACATATTTGTTCGCGCAATGCGACGTCACTCATTACGGTTCTCCCAAAACAGCGGCGGCCTTTGCAAAGTAGTCAACACTACCAAAGTTACCTGATTTAAGCGCAATCACCAGATTATCACTTGCGCGCAATGCGGGAACGCCAGGGTCAATTTCAGTGCCGATTTGAAGTGTGTTGATTTCAAGACTCTCGACCACAGCACCAGAAGTTTCTCCACCAGCAATCAGCAATCGAGTAATACCCTGTTTCACCAACAGCTTGGCAACTTCCCCAAAAAAGTTTTCCAGTGCGGAAGCCGATGCTTCACGCCCAATGGCTTCCTGAATTTTTTGTACCTCCTGCGGGTCAGCAGAACTGTATACCATCGGTAAACCGTCGGTATCGTGGAGCCACTGCGCAACATCTTTAGCACTCTGTTTTCCCGAAATGACATCGGTCAGCTCAATTTTAAGGCCAGCATGCGATTCCAAGTGATGCTCAACTTGACGCCGAGTGGTCACGGAGCATGACCCCGACAGTATTGCTGCTTTGCCTTTTTGCGGTGTCCACGGCACGCGCTTGGCATCACGTCCAAAGTTTGCAGGCAAACCCAAAGCCAGCCCTGAACCGCCAGTGATTAGCGGTAAGTCCTTTGCCGCAACACCAATTTCTATTAGATCTTGATCGCGCATGGCATCAACGACAATCATTCGTTTACCCGATTGATGCTCAGCTTCGAGTCTTTGGGAAATGGCAGCGGCGCCACTAAAAACAGTGTCTGCAGGTACCAGCCCCACTTCGTGCTGACTTTGTGCTGTCATCAGTCGACGAAGGTTGGCATCTGTCATTGGCGTTAGCGGATGATTTTCCATACCGCTTTCATTGAGCAAGACATCGTTAACAAAGAGATAGCCTTGATAGATTGATCGACCAGTTCCAGGGAATGCCGGGCAGACGATGACTTTATGGGCATCAAGCGCATCAGCCAACGCATCGGCGACCGGGCCGATATTACCCTGCGCAGTGCTGTCGAATGTTGAGCAATACTTAAAATAGAACTGCTGACAACCTTGGGACTGTAGCCAGCTTAGTGCCTCAAGCGAAAGTTTCACGGCATCTGCCGGAGCAATTGATCGCGACTTCAAAGCCACAACACCCGCCTCGATATCGCTGGCAGCAGAATCGGTAGGCACACCATTAAACTGCACTGTACGCATACCTGCTTTTGCCAGGGTATTTGCCAGATCGCTGGAGCCAGTGAAATCGTCGCCAATACAACCTAAAAGCATATTGATTACTCCACTTCTTTTTCAGACGCGACTTCTTTATCAGATGCATCTTCACCCGGCAATGTCAGATTTGCCTGACGGGCATACACCTTGGCCACAGCAGCATCATCTTCGTTGCCATGACCGGTACTTGATGCAGCTAGAAACTGCTCAAGTGCGACGGACGTAATCGGTGCATTGAAGTTTGCAGACTTCGCAATATCCAACACGATACCAAGATCCTTTGGCCAGATATCCACTGAGCTGCGAGGCGTGTAGTCCCCGTTTATAACGTGCGGGGCGCGATTCTCAAGCATCCAGCTGGATCCTGCACATTTGCTGATGACTTCCAGAAACTGTTGTGGTTGTACGCCTTGTGTCATACCAAACGTCATGGCTTCTGCCATCATTGCAATATGAACACCGGCCAGCATCTGATTAACGGCTTTCATAGCCGAACCAGCTCCGGCTGAATCACCCAGCTCGAAAACAGTTTCGGCGGTGGCATCCAACACAGGTTTTGCTGCCTCAAATGCGAGCGGTGCTCCAGATGCCATCACCGACAGACAACCCTGCGCCGCTTTTACCGCGCCTCCTGATATGGGTGCATCAAGGTAATGGACGCCGGATGCATTGCATCTTTGTTCCATATCTCGAGCAAAATCAGGAGGTACCGTCGCGCAGGCAATCACGACAGAACCTGCTTTCATTCTGGCGACAATGCCCGCATCGCCGAACAAAACATGCTCACATTGTGCAGCGTTCAGGACAACCACCATCACAGCATCGAGCATAGCCGCCGTATCGGCTAGATTACCTTCACTCCCGCCTTCGCTGACAAAACGCGCTTGTTGCTCTGGGACCACGTCAAAACCATAGGTGACGTGACCCGCGCGAAGCACCGATTGAGCAATACCATAACCCATTGAACCAAGGCCGACTACACCGATTTTCAAGCTCATTGTTCTATCCCCATCTAACGCGAATGGTTGCCTCAAATAGGCTGTATCTGAGCATACACCGAGTCTTTACGAAGAATAGTTGTTAATGAGAATAAATCTGCTGCTGTGGCTTAGCGACCTCCAGGCATCAGCCCACTAGGCACGCTCTGAGGTACTGTCCGATCAAATTCAGGGTCATTCAGCGCGCTTAGAAAATCGGTTAGAAGGCCGCCGAGCCCATCATCCGTTTCCGGCAACGCTAGAAAGTCTTCGTCGAGCTCCGATGTACTGACATTCGGATTAGATGATCGCTGCGGCTCGTCATAAAAGTCCATAACACCATCCAGATTGCTAAATTGACCACCATGAAAATAAGGACCGGTAAATTCCAGCTGTCGCAACATCGGTGTACGGAAGGCAAATGACCCATTTCCTGTATCTGGTTCAATCAGATTTGCAGCCTCTGGTGTGCCAAGAACGTGTAACTCGAAATCTGAAAACAACGGACCCGAATGACAATCGGTGCAACCGGCAATAACAAACTCCTGCATACCAGACACCTGTCGATCACTCATTGCACTGCTGTCTCCACGCATCCACCGATCAAAGGGTGAGTTGTTGGCAATGATGGTCGATTGAAAAGCAACCAAGGCATCAACCAGTTCAGTTTCTGTTATTTCCTCGCGGCCGTAGGCAGATAAAAAAAGCGTTCGGTACTCTTCGATATTGTTTAGTCGGCTAAGAATTTCGGGAATAATGTCTTCTTCGCTGATACTCGAACCACGCATTTCAAGTTCGGACTTTAATGGGTCCAGCGCCTGCTCGTGTAAGCTTACGGCGCGATTATCCCAAAACATGGGAGCTTGCTGAGGATCGAACAGCCCTGCCTCATTAATGCCGTTCCAGAAAACGTTAATTAACGACTGCGCGTTTCTTGGTACCGGCTCAAAATCACCGGGCACTCTTTGCGTACCTCGTCCAACGCCACCAACGCCAATCGATCGCGTTAAACCATCACCGTAACCATTAGAAGGGAGATGACAGGTAGCACAAGCCACATCCTGATTTCCCGAGAGAACAGGATCCCAGAAAAGCAGCTTGCCTAAGGCCGATTTCTCTTCATCAATGAGCGGAGCTGCCTTGGGTAACGATGATATAACCGTGCCTCGTATGTCCAGTGTGTGAACGTCACCAAGCTCAATAACATCGCTGTTGTCAAATTCGACTGGTGCGGGTGAAAATTGCTCGCATCCCATCGCAATCAACAAAACGGCCAAGCAGCCTGATTTGGGCAGTAAGGTATTCATCTATCAAACTCCGGATTGCAAATTGAAAGGGAATTGTCGACACAATGATTGGCGGCGAACAGAGCACAAATGCTCTGGAACCATTATTTCTCATGGGACATTTGTCCGATAAACCACGCAGTACACATGTGCGATACTGCTAAGCTATTGTTTATGCGACCAATACAGAGGCAACAATGAATCTCGCCTTTAATTCAGTTTCAATTCAAAGCAAGCTCTTTGCAGTGCTTTTAGTCGTGGTGGTTATATCGAGCCTGTTTGAATTAGTGAGTGAAATCGCCGCTGGTGAAGGATGGTTTGAGATGTTTGATGACATCGTTCTGTTCATCCTCGGAATTGTGGTATCGGTATTGTTCTGCTTAGACTATCTCAAACAAATGAGATCATTAAGAGCGTTGAAACAACAGCTTGAATCTGTGCGCGGCAAGCTTGACGACGACGACCAAACAATCGGCAATCAATACCGAGCAGTGGTACAAAAACAATTCAGTGCATGGCAACTAACACCAGCCGAGCAGGAAATTGCCATGTGCCTTATAAAAGGCCTTTCGTTTCGGGAAGTGGCACAGCTAAGAAATACAAAAGAAAAAACAGCCAGACAGCACGCGGCAAACGTATACAGAAAGGCGGGGTTATCAGGACGGCATGAGTTGGCCGGCTGGTTCTTTGAGGATGTTTTTAATCCTAACCCCGACACAATGCCTCATTAGCTTGAGACTACTGTGGTGGTCCCCTTTAGGGATCGATCCCGCCTATCGACTATCCTGCATTGGATGGCAGATTTCGGCCCAACGCGGACGCAGGAAAGGTACCAATTCAAATGAGAATATTTGAAATCGAGTCCGTTATTCGTGATTCGAAACAGGTTAGTTTAGAGATCCAGTATCCGCAATTTTCTAAGGATATTCAGAAAGAAAGCGTAGTGAAACTTACTTTTGAGAAATTTGAAAAAGAACTTATCGAGTTAGTTCTATTCAACCCATCAGAAGTTGATCTGTTGGATGATAGATTTGGGGGAGAGTACATTTCTCATATAAAAGCATTTCAAACTGATGATGGAATAGAGATTTCATTTGATCCATATGACGAAAGAATTGATAAAATTGAAGATAGAGACAACTATGTTTTTAAGTCTTATAGTTACGAAATTACCAGTAAACCTATCTAATAAAGTTGTTTGATTTGGCAACGTTGCACCTGAGAAAAATGCAGGTATCGAATGGCGGCTTTGGGGACAAAGTACGCTTTGAGCCAAAGCTAACGAACGTCAGCAATGGAGTATGCTGAAATCAACTACCATTGTATAAGCAGACGAATATTATCGCCTGTCGAAAGTAATTTTCGGCCCAAACCAGTCATAGGTATTGAATTTCATATTTCACTTGTCAGCGTTTAAAAGGAGGCATTCGAAAAGGATGAGAACAAGGGCTGTATTGGAAAATGTGTTCTATCATGATGGTAGAGGCCCTGAACTACAGTGCGTGCGTTGGGGAAATAACGGCGTCACTCTCAGAGGTTTCGAGTACTACAACCCGGATGATGAGTACACTGATATAAATTTAAAGAATATCAAGATATCAGGTATTCAAGTCTATTCCATGACAACAGAAGAAGTACACTCCAAAATTTTAACAACCGGCGAATCACGTCCTGCCATATTTGAGGTGCTTAATTCTGGATGGTTAAAGACATACCACGACAAGCACCTAGGTAATTGTAAGCATTATCAAATAGTGTTTTATGATGAGATTTATGACGTTATTTGCGAGGCGATTACTGCCGGCACAGGGAAGCTAAAAGGCTAATAATGCTAATGTAGCTGGGTCCGCAATGGGGACTCGCCGGCTGTACGTTATACTGAAACAACGGTCTCAAACTGGCCAACAGCTGACATTATTTGGATTAAAAATCATGAGAATCGGCTGTTTTTTATTTTTACTATTTTTATCTGTACGGGTATTTTCCTATGGTTTTAAAACGGTTACACCTGAGAATCGACATGGAATTGAAATAAAATCGGAGCTATCCAATTCTAATCAACTTTGCATTGTTAGTTTTTCTATGGAACGAAATCGATTCTCCATAGATCGAGTGTGGTTGTTTTTAACTGAAGAAAAACTAGATGGATTTGAGCCATTCATAGGAGATTATCTTCACGGGAAGAAAAGTGCTCCGCCAGAACTGTTGTTGATAACAAAAATCAGGCCCCTCGCTATCCCCAATGATCTAAACGCACCAGATTCTGACACATATGAAGTTACAATTAGTCCTAAAAATGCAGCGACGGCGTATATCTACATTGGACTTCCTCCAGGAATTGTATCTCCTCATCAAACCGATTATTCGATACCATTAGAGGCATTCTGTAATTAAACAACCGGAACCCATTAGGCAAGGACTGATCGACTATAACTAATTGGACAGCAAAAAAAGCCCGAAGCGGACGTTGAATAAAATTAGTTGAATTTACTCGAACCAAATATGGATAGACAGCTCAAGCGAAGTATATTCTGTTTTGTTGTTCTCTTGTACCTGGCAAGTTCTCCGGCTGTCGCTGGATATTTTTGCGATGAAGCCATCGTTCCCTCCGGTAAGATATGGCAACATCCCGAGTTACCCAAGCCTAGTAAAAATCAACAACAATCTAGAAATTTTTGCAATTCTAATCCAAACAAATTCCATTCTGCCTTCGGTGCCCGAACTCCTAATAGGGAGCCGGTGGTCTGCTATATGTCAGATATTGGAGAGATTGTTATCGAGCTACCAAATCAATTGTTATCGCAATGTATATTGGATGCTGAGTTAGAGCGTGTGCTTGGAAGTTACGCTTTTGGCGTTGCAAAAACTGAAAAGCGGGAATTTACATTGATTGTCTATAACCAAAAACATTTTTTTACAAAAAAGGCCAGTATGGGAAAAACCATGCAATATTCGATAGGGTATTAGATTGGGAGTATCATCGAGCAAGAAATAATTACGTGATAGAAAAAATGAAAGCAGGTGTTTATTCGATTGACACTGCTGCTTGTCTTATCTTAGGAAAGACATTAGATGGCAAGCCATGCCCAGCCGACCTACTTGAACAATTCCCTCTGGAAAGACCAAGGTGAAATGTCCGCTTTGGGAACTAAGGACGCGTCGGGCTAAATATCACGAACGCCCGCCTTGGAGTAAATTGAGTTCGACGATAGACGACTCTATACGCGTAGAGTGGTTTGGCTAAATCAGCACAAGCGGACCATATTTATTTTAATTATGTTGAAACTCATCGCCGTTCTTGTTTTAGGTTTTATATCGTCTCAAGTACTTGCTAGTAGCACGAAGATTGGTAGAGCAAACGCAACTGTAGGCACATTAGCAAATGCTACGGAAAAGTTGATATCAGATATTGGATTCACCCCAGCACAAGTAGACTGGCCAAATATTTTAATTCATCAGCCAGATAGTTATCCGGATTGGGATGGTCCTTACTTACGCGATACCACCGCAGACCCATGGGGTAACAGCTACCGATTGAAGATTATTGAAAGTGAATTAGTCGGTGTTTACTCGTATGGCGTAAATGGTATTGACGATCGTGGTGGTAAAGATGATGTTACATCGTGGAGTGGATATGATGAAAATATTTACCACCAGAATCAATTCAGAAATAAGATAATCGCGCTATCAATTTTTAGTACTGCGATCATTCTGCTGCTTTCTTTTTTTCTGCGATCCGCACGCAAAAATAAACACTAAGGAGTCTGCTTTGGCGTCAGAGTTTGCGTTGAGCTAACCATTATGAGCGTCTGCTTTGGAGTAAGTTGAAATCGGCAATATATCGATAAGCGCCGGCTGCTATGCAGCCTCCTCATACACCACTAAATCTTAAAATGTCACCATGTAATCGGTCAGTAAATTTCGGTCAAAAAGAGATGGCGTTATTTTAATTAAATTTTGGATCGTGACCAATTCACGCAGCAGGAAAAAGCTGACTCTACAGCGACAACATCGGTTTGGGGTTTACATAAACCAACACGTTCTCACCCAACTTTGATTGCTCGGCAGCCAGTTTAATAAGTGCCTTACACGGCATAACGTCATCGTCACTGACAAAGCGCACCCAAATGACATCATCAATTTCGGTTAGGCTGGCCACTTGCCCAACCTGGCGCGGTGCATCTTCTCCAACCGTGGATACAAACTTCATTTCACGTTCGAGGGTGGATTTTAAACGTCGGGCACAATCGTAAAAACGATCTTTCATATCAACATTATCTGGCAGCATTAACTTGACTGCTATACGATTGTTTTTCAATGTTTCGTCCACAAGATCAAGTCGATTGATCTGGTTATAGTAATTGATGCGTTACACGCCACCGTAGTCTTTTCGTTCTTCGCCTATCCAACGACGAATCAACCCTTTTACATTCACCGGCTTGTTATCCAGTAAAAAATCACCGATATCACTGACCGTATCGAGCATGTCGCTATCGCGACCAAGCTCAGCAATACGAAATTCTGCCAGTCCGGTTTGGCGAGTACCCAGGACTTCTCCTGCGCCGCGTATTTCAAGGTCTTTCTGAGCGATCACAAAACCGTCGTTGGTTTTTCTCATGATACTGATTCGTTCCTTTGCGTTCTGTGACAGAGGCGCCTGATACAGCAAAACACAACTACTTTGCGCGCTGCCCCTGCCCACTCGGCCACGCAGCTGGTGCAACTGTGAAAGTCCAAGGCGCTCCGCATTTTCGATAATCATTAGTGACGCATTTGGCACATCTACTCCGACCTCTATCACAGTCGTGGCAACTAATGCATCTAATTCGCGGGCTTTAAATTGTTGCATGATGGTGTCTTTTTCACGCGACTTCATTCTGCCGTGCACTAAACCAATTCGCCGATCAGGCAACAGCTCGGTAAGCATGGCCACAGCATCTTCGGCAGCTTCGGCTTGCAGGCTCTCGGATTCTTCAATTAAAGTGCAGACCCAATAAACCTGACGCCCGGCCGCAATGGCCTTTTCCACTCCAACAACCACTTCACCACGTCGGGCAGATTCCATGGCGACGGTTTGGACCGGTTTTCGCCCCGGAGGCAACTCGTCGATAATGGAGCAATCCAGATCGGCATAGGCGGTCATCGCCAGGGTTCTGGGGATGGGTGTTGCGGTCATGATTAGTTGATGAGGCAGCGTTGCCTCGGTTGCGCCTTTATTGCGTAGCGCCATTCGCTGGTGAACCCCAAAACGATGCTGCTCGTCGATAATGGCCAACCCGAGGTTTTTAAATTCAACATCGTTTTGAAATAATGCGTGTGTACCGACCACAATGCGTTGATGACCCATTGCCACAGACTCTATGGCATCACGTCGTTTAGCTGCGGTGAGTTTTCCGGAAAGCCACCCAACGTTAACGCCCAGCGGTTCAAACCACTCGCTAAAATTCAGCAGATGCTGCTCTGCAAGAATTTCCGTTGGCGCCATAAGCGCCACTTGATAACCAGCCGATACAGCATGTGCTGCGGCAAGTGCGGCAACGATTGTTTTACCGGCACCCACATCACCCTGCACCAGGCGCAACATCGGCTCACCGGTTTCCATATTACTCAGCACTTCGTTAAGCACACGTTGTTGCGCACTGGTTAGTGTAAAACTCAGCGATGCTTGTAGCTGTCCGGCAAGTTCAGAGATAGAGGGAATAACAGGCGCTTGATTTTGCTGCGCTTGCACGCGCAACAATCGCAAGCCTAATCTATGCGCAATCAGTTCTTCCAAAGCAAGCCGGCGATGGGCCGGATGCATACCAGACATTAATGCCTCAACATCTGAACCTTGAGTGGGTCGGTGCACCATTTTTAACGCACTGACTAAATCGGGCATATTGGACTGGGCCAATTGATCAGCAGGTATCCAATCGACCAAGGTATGCCCATCCAACAGGCTCAAGGCTTGGTCGGTGAGCTTACGCAAAGTGGGTTGTTGTACCCCTTCGGTTGTTGGATAAAACGGAGTTAGCGTGTCTTCGAGTGCCGCACCTTGTGACTGAAGACGATACTCAGGGTGCACCATTTCAAGCATGCTGGGTCCACGCCGCACTTCGCCAAAGCATTGCAAACGAGCACCGGGGGTAAATTGTTGTACCTGCTTTTGACTAAAATGGAAAAAACGCAGCATCAACGAGCCAGTACCATCATTGACTCTTACCATTAACGAGCGACGCTTTCTGAAGACAACATCGGCCATGACCACCTCAACCGAGATAACGGCTTCACTGCCCGGACGCAAGGTACCTACCTTGGCCAGTTTGGTTCTATCCTGATAACGAAACGGCAAATGAAACAAAACATCTTGTACGTTGTGCAAACCCAAAGCCGCAAGTTTCTCGGCAACAGCCGCCCCGACACCCTTGAGCTTGGTTATTGGCAAGGAGTCGAGGGCGGGTCTTTGGGTGGTGGTTACCATCGCCGGTGATCAAACGTATTGGGTTATTCGATGTGCATAATGCCTTCGACTTCTACTGACACACCTTTTGGCAAAGCCGATACCTCAATGGCGGCTCTGGCCGGATAAGGCTCATCGAAGCTGGCCTCCATAACCTCATTAACCATGGGGAAGTGTGCAAGATCGGTCAGATAAACATTAAGCTTAACAACATCATCAAAACTACCACCGCTGGCTGCACACAAACCCTTCAGGTTTTTAAACACCTGCACAATTTGTTCGCGCGGATCGTCACTGACCACTTCCATGGTTTTTGGATCCAAAGGTATCTGACCTGACAGGTACACTGTAGGGCCGCACTTTATAGCTTGGGAATAAGCGCCGATTGCGCCGGGTGCGTCGTCGGTTACTACGGGGTGTCTGGCCATGGTGTGCTCTTAAGTGTCTATGTAAATACATAGTATACCTAAAGCAACTCATGCCAATGCGGCAGGTGATTTAACGACTGCGACTGACGCCGCGCACCACGCTCAGGTTTCTCAAACGTCTGATAATACGAGCCAGGTGTTTACGATCGACAACAGAGAGCACGAAGCGGATATGAATATTGCCCTCGCCTCGATTGTTAAAGTCCATGTTCTCTATATTCACATTCATTAAAGACATGGTTGACGTGGTTCGAGCCAGTGCGCCCGGTTGATTAACCAGATGCACAATTATTTCGGCTTCAAATGCATCGGCAACATCGGGGGCCCAATCGACGGCCAGCCATTCTTTTGGTCGGCGACGATAACGCGCCACATTACGACAACCTGCCCGATGCACCGCAATGCCCTTACCGGCGGTGATGAGGCCATGTACTTTGTCGCCAGGGATGGGGCAACAGCATTTGGACAAACTTAACACCGAACCTTCCCGACCTTCAATCAGCAAAGGCACCGTTTCGCGTACCGGAATTTGCATATCGTCGGTGCTTTCACCGTTTTTCTTTGCCACCAGTCGTTCTGCAATTTGGCTGGGTAAATGGTGCCCCAAACCCACATCGGCATATAACTGCTCGTGTGTTTTGAATCCGAATTCTGCCAGTAAAGACTGCATGGCCTTATCGGTGATGGTGTCAAGATTTTCGTCGTAACGACCCAGCGCGCGTCTAATTAATCGACGACCAAACTCAACGGCCTTATCGTTATCCAGCTGACGAACAAAGTGCCGGATGGCGGTTCGCGCTTTTGAGGTTACGACAAAATTAAGCCACATGGGGCTTGGAGTGACATTAGGCCCGGTGACAATTTCCACGGTTTGGCCTGACTCCAGAGGCTCACTTAATGAGTATAAATTCCGATCTACATTGGCAGATACACAGGTATTACCAATTTGCGAATGCACCGCATAGGCAAAATCCACTGGCGTGGCTTTTGCCGGCAGCTCGATAATTTTACCTTTGGGCGTAAAAACGTAAATGTCGCTGGGCAGTAATTCGCCTTTAACACTTTCAACAAACTCTAATGTGTCTGCCGTACTGGTTTGCATATCGATTAATGCGCTTAACCAGAACTGAGTTTTTTGCTCGTGGGAATCGTTGTCTTTACCTTCCTTGTAAGCCCAGTGAGCAGCAATACCAGACTCCGCGAATTCGTCCATCTCACTGGTGCGTATTTGCACCTCGACCGGCACACCATCTGGGTATTTTAAAACAGTGTGTAATGATCGATAACCATTTTCTTTGGGTTTGGCTATGTAGTCTTTAAACCGGGAAAAAATTGGGGTGTACAGCTGATGAACAATGCCCAGCACACGATAGCATTCGTCGATATCGTCAACCACCACACGCAGGGCAAACATATCAAACACTTCCTGAAAAGAAAGCTGCTTGCGCTGCATTTTTCGGTATAAACCAAACAAGTGTTTTTCACGACCGGTAACACTGGCGTTGATACCCTTGGCGCGCAAATTTGCCTGAATGTGTTCTTCAAGTTTGCTTACAATGTGAATTCGATTGCGATGCGATTGAAGCACCTTTGCACCCAGCACTCTGCTTCTGGCCGGATAACAACATTCGAAGCCAATGTCTTCAAGCTCGTTTTTGATTTTAAACATACCCAGCCGACCAGCTATAGGCGCATATACGTCCAGGGTTTCTCTGCCAATTCTTTGTTGACGTGAACGAGATAACACGCCTATGGTTCGCATGTTGTGCAATCGATCGGCAAGCTTAATAAGTATGACGCGAATGTCTGACACCATAGCCAGCAGCATCTTTCGAAAACTCTCGGCCTGTGCCTCTTCTTTGGATTTAAATTCCAGATAGTTGAGCTTACTCAACCCATCGACAATGGCGGTAACGTCATCACCAAACTCAGCAACCAATTCTTCGCGCGATGTGTTGGTGTCTTCGAGTACGTCGTGCAGCAATGCTGCCATGACACTTTGATGATCGAGTTGCATATCGAGCACGATGTGCGCAACCGAAATTGGGTGGGTAATGTAAGGTTCGCCGGAACTGCGCGTCTGCGATGCATGCGCCTTGTGGGCGACTGCGTAAGCGCGCTCTACTAACTCCACTTCGCTTGCAGAGAAAAGTGGCTTGATTCTGTCGATTAATTTAGTGAGAGCAACTTCGGTTAGCTGAGCGTTATCCACGACATCAGCCACGGAAGGCTCGGTTGCTACATTGGAATGCGGGGTTGCCATTAACGAATAGAAAACCGGTCGGACGCTAAGCAGCCAGTGACAACCCGAGACCAATCAGCAATACGCTGACTGGTTTGAACCAAGCAGGCCAGTGACGGCCTGCCAGCATTAGAATTCTGAGCGAAAATCTTTATTGTCATATATTGCGGGCTCTACTGGCGCCGCAGGTGGAGGTGGCGGAGGCGGTGCTTCTTGAAGAATATCTTCACCAACCAGCCCATCGGCAATTTCACGCAGTGCGATTACGGTAGGCTTGTCGTTGTCGGCTGAGAGCATTGGCTCGGCACCCATGGAAATATTACGGGCGCGCTTTGCAGCAATAAGAACAAGATCGAAGCGGTTGGCCACATTGGCCAGGCTGTCTTCAACGGTCACACGTGCCATATCAGGCTACCTGCTTAATTAAGAGAATGTTCAAGTTTAGTGCTACCAGCTCGCAAACACCAGACCAAACACGCATATATTGCGTTAGTTTTCGGAAAAATACATTGTGCCCCAAGGGCAAATGTGCGCCACTCAACGAGTCAGGCTGGTGATCAGGCCTGCGTGTCGCATAGCTTGGCGTGGTTTAGCAACCCGATGTGATAGCAGCACGGCTTTGAGTTCCAGCAAGGCTTGCTCGAAATCGTCGTTAATGATTAAGTAATCGGCCCGATGATACTGCTGCATTTCGGCAACGGCCTCGTTGGTGCGCCGCTCAATGACCTCATCGCTGTCCTGACCTCGCCCCCTGAGTCGCTCAATGAGCGTGGCTCGCGACGGCGGTAAAATGAACACCGATACAACATTATCGAGCTTTTGACGCACCTGCGCTGCTCCTTGCCAGTCGATCTCAAGAATGACGTCAATGCCTTCGCTGAGGCTTTGCTGAACCGCGTCCAGGCTGGTCCCGTAGTAGTTACCAAACACCTCTGCATACTCAAGGAAGCGATCAGCCTCAATCATGGATTCGAATTGTTCTCGCGAGGCAAAGAAATAGTCTTTACCATCTGTTTCGCCCGCCCGCATACCACGGGTGGTGTGAGAAACCGAAACGCCAACGTTTTCAAGCTCACTGATAACCCTGCGCACCAGGCTGGTTTTTCCGGCACCCGATGGAGCTGACACAATAAACAGTTGCGCGTTGCTGGTTTGCATGGTTTTCTCGTTCGCCTATCCCAGTTACAGATACTATAGCCCGTCAAAGCTTAATTGTTTGCAAATATCCGAAGACTGCCGTGTCAAATCCGTTGATTTCAGTTCTGATGCCAATCCATGCACTCTCCGAGTACACACACGCAGCCGTTAGCAGCATTTTGCAGCAAAGCCACGATCATCTTGAGTTGGTCTTTGTGGGCAAAGATGACATTGAATCGCTTGTTGGGCAGTTGCCGGCCGACAATCGCATAGTCGGTTTTGCGCGCGAACAGCCAGGCATTGTAGGCGCTTTAAATACCGGGCTTGCGCATTGCAAAGGTGAATACATTGCCCGCATGGACAGCGATGACATTGCGCACTGTGATCGCTTGCGAATGCAATTAAAGCTTGCGCTTAATCACAACAACGACGCACTGGTTAGCGCCCGTGTTGAGATATTCAGTGATGACGCACCGGTAGGTAATGGCAATCAGCACTACCAACACTGGTTAAATTCCTTGTGTACCAATCACGATATCCGGCAATCGTGCCTGGTTGAATCCCCACTACCTCACCCCAGCCTTTTTGCACACAAATCTTATTGGCAGCGTATTGGAGGTTATCGCGATAGGGGCTGGCCAGAAGACTATGACCTGATTCTGCGAACATGGCTTGCCAACATTGCCATGGTTAAATCAGAGTCTGTGTTACTGCGATGGCGTGAACACCCTGAACGACTCACCCGTACAGACAGCCGGTATGCACGCAAAGCATTTTTTGAAGCCAAAGCCTGGGCTGCCACCCAGACACAAACCCAGTTCGGCTTGGATACCGGTCGAGCAATCTGGATAGCCGGAACCGGCAGAAACGCTCGCTACTGGCATGATGCGCTGTTAGACAACAACGCGAAGGTAGCCGGGTTTGTGGAGCTGGACAGCGCAAAAGTCAAAACGCAAAAACGTCACTTACCGGTTATCAACTATTCAACATTGGCGTCTGAACGCGGTAACGCGTTTGTCATTTCTGCCATTAGCAACACTAAAGCCAAACGGGCATTATTGATTTGGTTCAAGCAAAACGACATGGTTGATGGTGTCGATTATGTATTCGGTGCTTAAGTAGCTTAATGGCGTTCATGCCATGCATGACTTATTTCAAAGCCTCTTCATGCACTGGCATGCCGTCGGGGTAACACATGTCTGATCTGGCTGATCTTGTCCATATGTGAGCAGCAATGGTAAACCAGTCTGGGTTATCGAACGCACCGCCGGCAATCGCCCGCAAACCCGGACGCATTTCAAGCGTCCAGCTAACCGCCGACCCGCATTTGACACAAAACTCGTTTCGAATCCAGCGACCTGTTGTGTCAGATTCAAACTGATAAGTGCCCAGCTGCGCATCATTCATCGTCACGTCGCTTTCATTAAAGTACACACCCACACCATAGGGTGAGCCGCTGCGTAACTTGCAGCTTGTGCAGTGACAAGCCATAGCTCTTACTGGCGTGTCGGTCGTGGTGAACCTGACTGCGCCGCACTGGCAACCGCCTTGTTGTTTCATGATATGGACCTCCAAGTTATCAGGTGCGTTGTTATCAAAACTGAGAAGAAATCGCTGTTATGTCAGCTGCGCCGTGCTCTGCTTATTAAATACAGTAGGAACATATCACTATTTGGAATATCATGTGAACAGCAACAGACTCAAGGCGTACAGATGCTAACAGATCGAATCGAGGCCAGATGGATAAGCGCATTTGCACACGTGTTTGAGCTGTGCAAAATGCACAGCAACGAACGCATTGTGATTTTAAGTGAAAGTCAGTCCAATGAATTAAATGTGCACCTGGCAGAACTTGCACTAGGGCAACTTGGCTTGTCTTACTACAATATTAAAGTACCTACTCCAGCCGATGTACCCGGTCCTGTTATTCGCTCAACCGGCGCTTGCACAGCACTTGATAATCAACCTGACGCGGTAGCTGCACTAACGCAAAGTGATGTTGTCATTGATCTAACCATAGAAGGCCTGATGCATGCGGCGCAAACAGCAGCCATTTTAAAGTCAGGTGCTCGCATCATGAACATTTCCAGCGAGCACCCTGATGTTCTGTGCAGGTTGGTGCCAACAGATGATTTAAAAGACAAAGCGTTAGATGCAGTCAGTCGATGCCGCGCCACTCAAAAAATGCATGTCAGCACATCAGGCGGTACCGATTTAACCGTCAATATGAATAAGGCCATAACAGTAGGTGTATGGGGATGGACAGATAAACCCGGCACGCTGGCACATTGGCCTGGTGGCATTGTTGTGAGCTTCCCACAAGCAAAAAGCGTTAACGGCATATTGATTTATCAACCCGGCGACATGAACCTCACTTTTAAGCGGTACTTCGACAGCACGGTCAAACTGGTTATCAAAAACGACTATGTCACCGACATTATAGGCACCGGTACCGATGCCTGCCTGATGCGAGACTATTTCGCGGCGTTCAAAGACAAACACGCCTATGCAACCAGTCATGTCGGTTGGGGCTTTAATGCAGCCGCACGTTACGAAGCACTCACCATGTACAACAAAGAAGCCATCAATGGCACAGAACTACGCGCAGTTGCTGGTAATTTTTTATATTCGACCGGCGCTAACGAATTTGCAAACCGTTTTACGCGCGGTCATTTTGATTTGCCACTGATGTCAGCAAACATTGCCCTGGATGACACATTGGTGGTCGACAATGGGAAGCTGGTTTGAAAAGCGCGGGCATAGAATACGCGCAAAACGGTCAGGAAAACGACAAGAGCAGCCCTGTTATTTTCTTGCATGGAATTGGCGGCAGCGCGGCTAGCTTTACTGCACAACTTGCCTACCTGCAGCATTACCATTGCATAGCCTGGAATATGCCAGGCTATGGAGGCAGTGACAAAGGCCAGTGGCCACCTACATTTGAAACTATCACAAACAAGCTCAACGAATTTATTTCCTCTCTTGGGCTCAATAAAGGTTCCAATAATGGAATTAACAAAGTGCATCTGGTTGGCCAGTCTATTGGGGGTATGGTGGCCATAGAGTACGCACTTAAACACAGTGAGCAAGTGGCCAGTTTAAGCTTTATCGCCACCACGTCTAAATTTGGTGGCGCTGATGAAAGCTTTAAAACGCAGTTTCTGAAAGCTCGCCTGGCACCACTTGATGCCGGACAAACTATGCAGGCAATGGCGAAGAAAGCCGCGCCATTACTGGTGGGTCCGGAAACAGACGAGAAAGTTGTCAGTGAAGTCGAAGCCATTCTTGCCGGTGTGAGTGAATCAACATGGCGAGGTATACTCGAGTGTCTGGTGACGTTTGATCGTAAAAACGACTTAGCCAGCATTGATTTACCATGCTGTTTGATCGCAGGAAGCCACGACAACAACGCGCCCGCCCGCACCATGAAAAAAATGAGTGATGCGATCAACAACAGCGAGTTTCATTTAATTGATGGCGCGGGTCATATGGTTAATCAGGAAGCGGCCGATTTAACCAACAGCATCATTAACACGTTTATCGGAAAACACCCACTATGACCATTGCGCCTATCTTCGATCCGCAGGCCTGGCAACTTAACGATAAGCAATCGGCATTAGCGACCAAAGCCCGCAACCTGGCAGCCGGGAAATTTGCCGAGCGTGCAGCCAAGTTTGATCGCGAAGCCGCTTTCCCTACCGAAAACTATAAAGACATGGCTAACGCGGGCTTGCTGGGTATTTGCATACCAGAATCCGAAGGTGGCTTGGGTGCTGATCTTAAAACGTACATGATTGCTGCAGCAGAAATGGGGCGCTTTTGTGGCGCCACGGCCTTAACCTTCAATATGCACGTGTCGTCTTGTTTATGGACAGGCTTTCTAATCGATGAACTCGACATGAGCGCCGAACAACGCGAGCAACACAATCAGATGCGCAAGGTTCACTATCAGCGCATTCTTAACGAAGGGAAAATCTATTCACAGCCGTTCTCTGAAGGTGGCGCTGCCGCTGCTGGTTTTAAAGCATTTGGCACAACCGCATTAAAAGTGGACGGCGGCTGGAGAGTCAGTGGTAAGAAGATTTTTGCCTCTCTTTCAGGCCATGCCAACTATTACGGCGCATTGTGCACCGCCCTAATGCAACCTGATGACAAACATTCACGACGTAACACCCTGTATCTGGCGGTGCCTGCCGATAGCGAGGGCGTCTCCATTGAAGGCGAATGGGATCCACTGGGCATGCGCGGCACTGTATCAAGAACATTGCTGTTTAACGACGTGTTTGTGCCCGACAAAGAGCAGCTCATGCCTTTGGGAATCTATCCTAGTGCAGCCACCCGCTGGCCACATATGTTCATGACCTTAACGCCCACTTACATGGGCATTGCGCAAGCCTGCTATGACTTCACTGTTGCATACCTGCGAGGTGAAGTGCCGGGTACACCACCAGTCAAGCGCCGTATGTTCCCGACCAAGCAATTGGCCGTTGCGCAAATGAATGTCATGTTGCAGCAAACCAAGGCGATCTGGTTCCAGGCCATCTCCGAGGCAAGACCTGACCCAAGCCAAGAGAGCGTACAACGAGCTTGGGCTGCACAATACACGGTCATGGAAAACGCAAACGAATTGGCTCAACTAGCCATTCGCACTTGCGGTGGTCAATCGATGTTGCGCTCTTTACCGCTGGAACGTTTATACAGAGACAGTCGATGCGGCTCGTTGATGCTGCCGTGGACAGCAGAGCTATGCCTGGACAAACTGGGCAAAGCATCGCTTTATAATCCTGGTGAAACCGATGACAGCTGATTAAGTAACAAGTGATTAAGTGATTAAGTGATTAAGTGAATATCTGATCAATTGGAAAAAGATCAGATGACAGCAGATTCAATAACAATAGATCAAATGACACCAGATCCAATGACCATAGATCCAAGTACCATAGATCTAAACACAGTAGATCTAATGACAATAGATCAATGGATTGTCGATGCAGCCCAGCGTACACCAGACAAAACTGCCATTCATTATAAAGAACAGATTATCAGCTATTCACAATTTGCTGAAAAAATCACCAGCCGCGCTGACAATTTATGTACAGCAGGCATACAGCAGGGTGATCGTGTTGTCTGGTATGGCCTGAACAACCCAGAGTTTTTCTATCTGTTGTTTGCCTGCGCACGTATTGGCGCAATACTGGTACCACTTAATTGGCGACTGGCCGCACCCGAGATCAACAACATACTCGACAATTGCGAACCCAAATTGGTTTTCCACGACGATAACTATGCAGAAGCAGCTCTCGCCTTAGCTAACGTGGTTACTGTTGCACATAGGGAGCAAGCCCCGCCACAAACTGGCAGCGAAACCAATGCATCAACAACCAATGCCGGAAAATTAGAAGACCCACTGCTACTGGTTTACACCTCCGGTTCAACTGGCACACCTAAAGGCGTGGTGTTAACCCAAAAAGCACTGGTCTGCAACGCAGCCATGGCGGTAGATGCACACAAGATGACCGCCGCAGACAAAGTTTTAGCCATATTGCCTGTATTTCATGTGGGTGGCATTAACATCATGCCCACTCCGGCGTTCTCGCTTGGTGCAAGTGTAGAGCTTCATGAACGCTTCGACCCGGACATGGCTTGCAAGGCTTTATCAAATAACACATTAACCGTGACAGTACCAACTGCGCATCAGGCCATGATGGCCAGTGATAAATGGTCTGATATTAACTGGACCCACATGCGCGGTATGTCTATTGGCTCAACCGATGTACCGGTGGCACTTATTCGTGCTATGCAAAAGCTGGGGATTCCGCTCATTCAGATTTACGGTGCAACTGAAACCAGCCCTTTTGCTATCTATCAACGACTAGGCGAATCCATCGATAAAGTTGGCAGCATTGGCCGCGCTGGCAGTGCCTGCGATATTCGCCTGGTTGCCAACAACAAAGACGTCGGCATTGGTGAGCCCGGAGAAATCTGGGTTAAAGGTGACAATGTACTACGCGAATATTGGCGTAACCCAGAATTAAGCAATGAAACTTTGCGAGAGGGTTGGTGGCGAACAGGTGATGTTGCCACCATGGATAAATCCGGGCTGATCTGGTTTACCGATCGTATTAAACACGTCATTATATCCGGCGGTGAAAACATCTACCCAACCGAAATCGAACGCATACTGAATCAAATTCCAGCTATAACCGAAGCATCTGTTGTCGGCCAAGCCGATGAGAAATGGGGAGAAATTCCAGTTGCCGTTGTCGTTTGCAAAGAAACAATGCAAGCAGATGACGTACTGAATGCCCTGAAAGGCAAAATAGCCAATTACAAACTACCAAAAAAAGTGGTGTTTGTGGATGCACTACCACGCAACGCCACAGGTAAAGTTGTTGCAGCAAAAGTGCGCGAGCTCTTAAACGGATTGTAAAGCGCCCACGCACTGAAAAACATTCAAATAGCTGTTAGCCCTGACGTCTATTCCTCAATATGAACTTCAGACAATTGCACGCGCTGAGCAATGTTCGACAATACTAACCGCAGAGGCAAACTTAATTGGCTCTCAGACTGAAAGCGATCATTGTATTTTTCCCAGCGAGCATGGGCAGCCTGATGGTCACCCAGTTTAATGTCACCAAGCAATCCGACTGAAAGCTTGTATTGGAGTTTGCCATTTTTACCTGGATAATCTTCAGCGTCGAGCAATGCAGTGCTTATCTGCGACATCTTTGCATAGTCCCGCTTGTTTATTGCATCAAAAAGTCCAAGCCACTGAGCCACGATTTCATTGCTATGGGGGCCGCTAACACAGCTTGTGGTTGCCAAATAATCCCACAAGGGCTGCTGCTCGCTCTGACTTAACATCGCACTTATCCGTACACCATGCCGCCCCAAATACTCAAGAGCAGTCGTCGAGGACCGGCTATCGCAACTGGTCATGCTGCTCTTGAAGACAAAGGCTGACAAACTGGTAGTAAGCTTACCGTTATCTTTTCCAGCATACGGCTCACTTATGCCAAGCATTTCGTCCCGCAGTTGCAATAAAGCTTGTTTCTCTTTTGGTGCTTTAAGACCATTATTCAATACGTATTTAGAGGAATCTGTTTCCACCCTGGGATCCAAAATACTCAGAACAGGAATGGAAGAATCTAATAATCCTGTGATTGATGCTGCTGATGACATCGCGAATCTCGCTTTTGGCGCTCCACCATCGAGTATTGGAAAGTAATCTGAATTAACACCGCCATTGATTCCCTGAAACATCGGGGCCAACATCGCTTTAGTACCTATGCGGTTCTGAGTAATATCTTGAAACGATGAAACGTCAATTCGCTCAAGTATTGGTTTTAATTTCGGAAAGTCCATAGCGACTTCCTGAATAGGAGGCAATTGCCCAGAGTCACTTGCAATAATCACCAGATTACCGGCACCGGCCCGGTAAACTACATAATCATCAAACTCGGCACTTAATGCATTAAATACGGTAGACACTAAGCCGACATCAATTTGATACAGTTGAATCCACTGGGCAAAAATACCATCGGGTGCCAAGTGATTTTTTACTCGCTGGTAAAACTCTTGCGAAAATAGCGTTGCAACACCACTAACCCAAGGATTGGGTGGTTCAGACATGATGATGTCATACTGCTTATCGTGGGTTGAAAAAAACGTTTTCGCATCTTCTACATGCAATTTGCTTCGCGGATCATTGTAAGCGTAATCTACCACTGGTAAAAATAGCTTGCTGGCCTCGAAAACCTTGCCCTCCATTTCTATTGTATCCACCACCTCCAGATTTGGGCTGCCCAGCATCACATGTGTTGACATACCCGAACCCATTCCAATAATGGCTGCATTTTTTGCCTCAGGCATGTGAAGCAAAGGAATGGCGGAGACCAAAACTTGAGTACCTTCGTCAAGAGAAGGCTCGCCGTTTACATCCATCTGTACACTGGCATCCGGCTTTCCGTTATTCTTCAGAGACCTGATTGTATCCAATTGCGTAATGGTGACGGTGCTGGTTTTACCATCTTCATGGTACAAGATATCGGCATCCTTAAATGACGTGGTATCACCGTGCCGATATACACCAGAGGATATTAAAGCACTGTCAAACTTAACAACGAAAAACGACAACGCAAACAATCCTAAGCAGGTCGTTACAAAGGCTTTACCTTTGTTCGATGCGCTTAAGAAAGTAGCTGGAGTGAATCGTATAAGGTACAAACCTAGAAACAAGTCGACAGCGGCACCGATACCAATTAAGTTTTTGAGACCAAGCATGGGAAGCACTATGTGCACAGACAGGAATATCCCGACGATCGCACCCAGAGTATTAGCAGAATAGACGTAGCCAATGCCTTTTTCGCGCTTTTTGGTTTTAATGATAAGGCGCGTTATTAACGGCAAGGTCATGCCTGCACAAAATGTTGTTGGTAGCATCAGCAGCAAAGCTATCAACCCGCACAACACAAGGTACAGAGCATAGGTTTCTTCTTTTCTTTGGATTGCTGACATAATAAAACTCATCATGTCAAAACTGTATTGGTACATCCAGACCGACAACACCGCTGCCATGGCCATGGCTATTTGTACATAACCAAGAAAAGCACGAGGGTCTTTGATTTTATCAATTCGGTTTCTAATCCATAAACCACCTAATGCTAATCCCAAGATAAATGAACCCAACATCAATTCAAATGAATGTGTTGACCCACCAAGCACTAGCACCAGCATTCTAATCCAGCCAATTTCATACATGAATGATGACAGACCCGTGAGCAACGCGATAAGTAGCAACACGCTGGGTAGCACCGGTACATCGGATTTTTGTTCTGTTGCAGATTCAGACACAACAGGTGCAAGCGGCTCAATATGATTTTTTGCCAGAGACCAGACCACTAACGCCAGCGCTATATTCATTAGCCCGGCGGTAAGCATTGTGCCTGGTAGCCCAAACGCACCAATTAACAAAAATGAACTTGCCAATACACCGAATACAGCACCGAAACTGTTGGTGAAGTACAACATGGATAAGGTATGGCCCGGGTTCTTTGGAAAGTGGCGCAAAATACCGCCTACCATTAGAGGAAACGTCATACCGAGTAAAACGGACTGGGGAAAAATCAGTAACGAAGCCACACCCCACTTCAAAAGCACAATCTGAGACGCGTTATCACCCATGCCGCTGAGTAAATGCGTAAATGTATAATCGGTTGCGCTAATAAAGATTGAATGGAAAAGAATAGCCAGCAATCCTATTATCGCTTCCACAATTGCATATCCAATCAGCAATTTTTTCCATCTTGGTGTCAGTAAGCCACTGAGTAAACTGCCTACCGCCATACCACCCATAAAAATGGCCAGAACCAAAGTCTGTGCGTAGGCAGCATGCCCCAGAAACAACTTAAGATAATGACTCCAGATTGACTGGTAGATTAATCCGGAGAAACCTGAGAGAAAAAACAGGGTAAAAAACAAGGATTTTCGCGATTCCCGCATTACAGCTATCCATCATTAAATTCGATGAAACAGAAGAGCAGTTGCTATGCCAGAACACCCATATCAGAGTCAATTTGCCGCCTCAGCTACCAAATCAATGGGGATTTTTGACGGAATCGTTCAATCAGAGCAATTGGGGGGCAGACAAAAGAGATTCCGCCAGTCATTTGGACATACCAGAAGTGGCTAGGCTGAGTCCTGCTGCACCCGTGCCAGAAATGACTCCACCTCGGACTCCAGGGTTGCCCAGGAAGTCACTAATCTGATGGTGGAAGTGTGATTATCGTGAGATTCCCATACATAAAAATCAAATTTTTCTTTTAGCCTTTCGATAAGCGTATTGGGCAATATGGGAAATACCTGATTACTTTGGGTATCGGCTGCCAAAGAAAACCCGCATGCAACAATACCTGACGACAGCTTGTGCGCCATCTTGTTTGAATAGGCAGATAACTCCAGAAACAGATCATTTTCAAAAAGCACCTGAAACTGCAAACCCAGCGCTCGTCCTTTGGCTAACAGTGCTCCTCGTTGCTTCACATGAAACGCAAAATCTTCTGCCAGCATGTTGTTTGGGATAACAATCGCCTCACCCATTAACGCACCCATCTTGGTACCACCAATCCAGAATATATCGGTTAAATCACAAACGTCTTTTAATGTGAGATCACTTTTATCAGCAGTGATAGCTGCGCCTATGCGTGCCCCGTCCAGCAGCAACAACAAGTTGCGCTGTTTGCACAGCTCTGACAAAGCGATTAATTCTTGCCTGGAATACACGGTGCCCACTTCTGTAGCATTGGAGATATAAACCATTCGCGGTTTCGCCATGTGTGGATAATGAGCATTGCTTGCCAGCGTGGCTTCTATTATGTCGGGTGTCAGCTTTCCATCAGCACAAGGCACTGCAATTATTTTGTGTCCAGTGGCTTCAATGGCACCTGTTTCCCTTAGCGCTATATGACCTGAATTAGCAGAAATAATGGCCTCATGTGATTTCAGCGCGCTGGATGCAATAATAAGATTGGCTAAGGTGCCACCACTGACAAAATAAATGGGGACATTGCTGTTACCCAGATGCTTGCGCATCAGGGTTCTGGCTTTTTCTGAGTATTCATCATGACCATAGGCGGTTTGCTGAGACAGGTTGGTCTCAATTAACCGGGCCAGAATATCGGCATGACAGCCCTCGCTGTAGTCATCAAGAAAACTGTAGTTATTCACGAAATAGCGAACCTCATGACTGGCCCAAGGCACTGGCCATTAAAAAACCTCAGCGTCAAAGTATACCGATATAATCACATAATGAATCCTCTGCTTCGCACCACCGTCCCAATTTTATTTGTCTTACTTTGGAGCACAGGCTTCATAAGTGCTCGCGTAGGAATGGACACAGCAGAGCCAGCCAGCTTCCTGAGTATCCGCTTTTTTCTGGCCGCATTGTTGTTATTGGCTATTGCCTGTTTGTTTCCTTCACTAAAAACGCAGGCAATCAATTATAAAAAAATCACTCATGCAGCCGTTGCCGGCATTCTTATTCAGGCAATTTATCTGGGTGGTGTGTTTGCTGGGGTAAACCAGGGTGTTGGCGCTGGATTGTCTTCCCTTATTGTAGGCATTCAACCTGTGCTAACCGTACTGCTCGCCTCAATCTGGCTTTCAGAAAAACTCACGCCATCAAAAGTAATCGGTATAGCATTAGGCTTTGCAGGTGTGGCACTGGTTACATCAGAATGGCGTCACGTCGATAACGCCATATCGATAACAGGCATAGGTTTTTGTATAACCGCGCTATTGGGCATCACGTTGGGTACCTTGTATCAAAAACGGTTTTGCCAGTCGATGGATTTGCACATCAACATGATTGCTCAGTACGTTGCCAGCACATTGTTTCTATTGCCGTTTGCACTAATCTGGGAGTCTTTCTCTATTCATTGGACACCCAGCCTTGTGCTGGTGATGGCCTGGCTGGTCATTGTGTTGTCAATTGGAGCGGTGTTCCTGCTTATGTGGCTCATTGGAGCCGGGGAAGCAGGGCGCGTATCAACGCTGTTTTTTCTGGTACCCCCAGTGGTAGCAATAGAGGCCTGGATTTTGTTTCGTGAACCCCTTACTACCACTATTGTTGTTGGTACCGCTTTAAGCATTACCGGAGTAGCGATTGTAGCTAATGTGTTTTCCCGCCCTACTCTGGCAAAACCTTAGAGTGACACCCTTGGGAGAATACTGAGACTAAAACCCTCATCACATTGTCCCGGCACATTATCCCAGCACAATACCCAAGGGCAAAACCCGGGAACAAAGCTATGGGTCGACTGTTAATCTATAACCGTCTGATTCTCGTTTGGTCGCTCAACGCCAGCCTTGTCCAGTACCGCTTGCAAAGCCGCCTCGTTCTCGACGCTTATATCACCAAAATAGCGCTTGAATGAACCAACGCCATTTTTCCCGTTTCTGATTTTTTTCAAATCAGCTTCAATCAATACATGCAAGTCGTGCACAGAGTCGCCTTTGATGACCGTCGCTGATGCGGGTGCAGCAAAAAGGCCAGCCAGAAAGATAGCGCTAAACAGTGTCGTGGTTACGGTCTTGTTCATTTTATAAACCCCTTCGGTCTGGTTGTTTGATTGCGATCAAAGCAGCTATTGCTTATCGCCTTGAAAACAGTATCGGGGGTGGGGTTTTCCGAGGCTATGCGCGAAATATACACATCGGTAAAGTTGGCGCTTGGCGGGGCCAGAGGGGCATAAAACGGGTTTCTTCCATACCCAAATGGACCGCAGGCTAACCAAATTGGTTCCAAGCCAGCCAAAAACGATACCATGTCCACACTAAGGTGCCCAACAAAGGTATGGCACAAATGCACTCAGACGTCGTTATCAGGCACGCCCAAAGCACGGACGGTGAATCCATTGCTAAAATCTATGCCGTTGAGGTACTGACTGGCCTTGCCTCGTTTGAAACAGTGCCACCGACAGCCACAGAGATCGCTCAACGTCGCAAAAATCTGGTTGAAGCGGGCTACCCATACCTGGTGGCGACGATAGACAATGTGGTTGTTGGTTTCGCGTATGCAGGGCCTTATCGAGCCCGGCCGGCGTACCAGAACAGCGTGGAAAATTCTGTTTACATCGATGCAAACATACGAAAGCGAGGTGTCGGCATCCTGCTACTGACCAATCTGATACAAGCGTGCGAGAAAGGGCCTTGGCGACAAATGATTGCGGTCATTGGTGATTCAGCTAACGCCGGCTCTGTTGCGCTTCATGCCAAGGCAGGCTTTCGCATGGTAGGGACCATTGAAGCAGTAGGCTATAAACACAACCAGTGGGTTGACACCGTTATCATGCAACGGGCGCTGGGCGAAGGCGCAAGTACCGCTCCTGATACCCGTTAAGGTTACTCTGACGTTTACGCATAAAAAAGGCTGCAGCCCAAACGGAACACTGCAGCCTTTTGTCTAGCTAGAAGCGCTTTATACTCAAAGTGCGTTTCGTATAAAGCTCGTTAAAGCGATACTTCAATACCCTACCAGCCAGTGGCTTCCTTAACCGCCAGACCCAATTCAGCAGGCGAGCGGGTAATGGTCACTCCGGCAGAACCCAGAGCTGCAAACTTGTCGTCAGCGGTTCCCTTACCACCAGAAATGATCGCACCTGCATGCCCCATGCGCTTACCCGGAGGTGCCGTAACACCAGCAATATAAGCAGCAACCGGCTTCTTGACATTGGATTTGATAAATTCAGCAGCTTCTTCTTCAGCTGTACCACCAATTTCACCCACCATGAGAATGGCTTCGGTTTGAGGGTCATCCTGAAATAGAGCCAGTGCATCGATAAAGCTGGTTCCTGGAATGGGGTCACCGCCTATACCGATACAAGTGCTTTGTCCGTAGTTAAGGTCTGACGTCTGCTTTACGCATTCATAAGTCAATGTGCCCGAACGAGAAACAATACCGACCTTACCGGCATTATGAATAGCGCCCGGCATAATACCAATTTTGCATTCACCCGGCGTAATAATGCCCGGGCAGTTAGGACCGATAAGACGCACACCATTTTGCTTAACGGCAATACTGGCCTCCAGCATATCCAGCGTCGGGATACCTTCAGTGATACACACAATAAGAGAAACACCCGATTCGGCGGCTTCGATAATAGAGTCTTTACAAAATGCCGCTGGCACATAAATAACGGATGCATCTGCCCCAGTTTGATCAACCGCATTTCGAACGGTGTTAAACACGGGTAAATCCAGGTGAGTTGAACCACCCTTACCTGGTGTTACACCACCGACCATCTTGGTGCCATAGGCAATAGCCTGTTCACTGTGGAACGTACCCTGGCTTCCAGTAATACCCTGACACAATACTTTGGTGTCTTTATTGACCAGAACACTCATGACGCTGCTCCTACGGTTTTAACAATTTTCTCGGCAGCATCGCCCAGATCGCTGGCTGACTGAAGATTCAAGCCGCTTTTATCTAATAACTCGCGACCCTCTTTTGCTTTGGTTCCTTCAAGGCGTACAACCACCGGTACTTCTATGCCCACCTCACCAACAGCGGCGATAATGCCATCTGCAATTAAATCGCAGCGAACAATGCCACCAAAGATATTGACCAAAATGCCTTTTACGTCAGGGTCGGAAAGAATAATTTTTAAAGCCTCAGCAACACGCTCTTTAGTCGCACCGCCGCCAACATCCAGAAAGTTTGCTGGCTGACCACCTTTAAGTTTGATGATGTCCATAGTGGCCATGGCTAAACCGGCACCATTAACCATGCACCCTATGTTGCCCTCAAGTGCCACATAGTTTAAGTCCCACTCTGAAGCACGCAGCTCTCGCTCATCTTCCTGACTTTTATCGCGCAGCTTATCCAGATCAGGGTGTCGATACATGGCATTACCGTCGATATTGATTTTGCCGTCCAGGCAAATCAAATCTTCTTCTTTGGTAATAACCAAAGGATTAATTTCTACCAGAGCGAGGTCTTTTTCTACAAATAATTTAACCAGCCCAGTCAGCAATGCGCCAAACTGTTTAATCTGCTTACCCTTTAGCCCAAGCCCGAAAGCCAGCTCTCGGCACTGGTAAGGCATAACACCAACAAGTGGATTAATCTGTGCTTTCAGAATTTTTTCTGGTGTGTCGTGAGCAACGGTTTCGATGTCCATACCGCCTTCGGTTGAAGCCATTACCACCACACGCTGACTGGCGCGATCGATTACCATGCCTAAGTACAATTCGCTTTCGATGTTGCTGGTTTCTTCAATTAAAACCGTATTAATAGGTTGACCATTGGCATCGGTTTGAATCGTAACCAATTGCGTGCCCAACAATGATTCAGCAAAGTCAGCAGCTTCTTGCGGCGTATCAACCAGCTTCACGCCACCAGCCTTTCCACGGCCACCAGCATGTACCTGGGCTTTCACCACCACTTTGTCAGTGGATAACTTTTCGGCGCCGGCTTTGGCCTCTGCCGGCGTTGAGGCTACGATGTTGTTCGGAACCGGCATGCCGTATTCTGCGAACAAGGCTTTCGCCTGATACTCATGTAAATTCATGCTTCCCCCAAAAGGAAAATTAAATAAAACAAACGATTAAAATGTTAGGTAATTCATTGCGCATTCTGGTTACGTGCAGAGGCGGCAGTAGCTTTCAAGCGCAGCTTATTCTTTTCGCGCTGGTTAACGCGCTTTTCTGTTCGCAATGTGTATGGCACGGCCATCAGCGCTTAACGCCGCCTCGTGCATAGCTTCAGACAGAGTCGGGTGTGCATGGATGGTCTGCGCGATATCGCCTATCGTGCCTTCAAACTCCATTGCCAACACCGATTGGCCCAACAATTCGGATGCGCTTGGCCCGACAATATGCGCGCCCAACAGGCGATCTGATTTTTTATCGCGCAGTATTTTAACCAACCCACCGGTGTCACCTTTAGCTTTGGCACGACCGCTGGCAGCAAACGGAAAACTACCCGCCTGGTAGTCAACACCTTCAGCTTTGAGTTCTTCTTCAGTCTTGCCAACCCATGCAACTTCCGGGTGGGTATAAATGACATTTGGCATAGCATCGTAATTAAGACTGGCATGCTCACCAGCGATAATCTCGGCAACCATTACACCCTCTTCCGACCCTTTGTGCGCCAACATAGGCCCACGCACCGCATCACCAATAGCGTAAACACCAGGCACGCTGGTTTCACAGTGATCATTGACATGAATCAGCCCACGCTCGTCAACACTGATTTCAGCTTCCGGCGCTATGACTCCTTCGGTAGCTGAGCGACGGCCCACAGCAACAATTAACTTGTCGACGATCATTTCTTTTTCGCCGTCCTTGTCCTGGTAGCTCACGTTCACTTTTCCACCGGTGACTTTACTGCCGGTAACACGGGTATTGAGCCGTATATCCAAGCCTTGTTTTGTAAACGTACGTTGCGCATCTTTGGCAACTTGTTTGTCGACCATGGGCAAAAAGGTATCCAGGGCCTCTAACAGCACCACCTCAGAACCCAATCGACGCCAAACGCTGCCGAGCTCTAAACCAATTATGCCGGCACCAATAACGCAAATAGAACCGGGAATGGCTTCCCAGTCCAACGCGCCGGCAGAATCAACAACAATATCGCCCTCTAATGGCGTTGCCGACAGCTCAATGGGCACCGAGCCGGAGGCCAAAATGACGTTACTGGCTGCATAGGCTTTTTTGTCACCGTTATGATCGGTGACTTCAACGTTTTTACCAGCCAGGAGTTTTCCGGTACCAACAAGCCAATCGATCTTGTTGGCTTTAAACAGCATTTCGATACCACCGGTTAACTCGGATACAATTTTGTCTTTACGGGCAATCATCTTTGGCACATCCACACTAACCTCACCCGTGTTGATGCCCAGATCGGAAAAATTATGTTTGGCTTCGTGGTACAGCTCGGTGCTTTCAAGCAGAGCCTTGGAAGGAATACAACCAACATTAAGGCAGGTTCCGCCCAATGCAGGTTTGTTCTGTTTATTAATCCATTTTTCTACACAAGCAACGCTCTTACCTAACTGAGCGGCACGAATCGCTGCAACGTAGCCCGCAGGCCCCGATCCAATAACGATAACGTCATAACTGTCGGCCATAATATATTGAGTCCTTTGAGCCTTGTCGCTTTGAACAGCCTTAGGCTTTAAGTCGAGTATCAGTGCTAAATCTATTAATAAAAACCAATAACAACTAAAGATCGAGCACAAGTCGCTGCGGATCTTCTACCAGTTCTTTAATGGTTTTCAAAAAGCCCACAGCGCCTTTACCGTCAACGATTCGATGATCATAAGACAAGGCTACGTACATCATTGGGCGAATCACCACTTCACCATTTTCGGCAATCGGCCGCGCTTGGGTAGCGTGCATACCCAGGATCGCGCTTTGTGGAGGATTTAAAATAGGGGTTGAAAGCAAGGATCCAAACACCCCACCGTTAGAAACAGTAAACGTGCCGCCAGTCATTTCTTCTATTGAGAGCTTACCGCTGCGGGCTTTTTCCGCGTATTCGGCAATGGCTTTTTCAATTTGTGCCAGCGACATAAATTCGGTATCCCTGACCACCGGTACAACCAGACCGCGTTCGGAAGAAACCGCAACACCGATATCGCAAAAGCCGTGATAGACGATGTCGTCACCATCGATTGATGCATTGACGTCGGGATAGCGTTTTAAGGCCTCGGTAGCTGCTTTAAGGAAAATGGACATAAAGCCAAGCTTGATGCCATGTGATTTTTCGAACTGATCTTTATATTGCTTGCGCATTTCAATGAACGCATGCATGTTGACTTCATTAAACGTGGTCAGCATGGCCGTGTTTTGCGATGCATCCAGAAGGCGCTCTGCAATGCGCGAACGCAATCGCGACATCGGCACGCGACGCTCGCTGCGCTCACCCGCCACTGGCGCAGGTGTACTGCCGGCCGAACTATCCGTTACAACACCGGCCGTTACAACACCAGCCGCAGCGGCCCCGCCTTTGCCGGATGCTAAGTGTTGTTCAACATCTTCTTTGCTGATGCGACCATTTTTGCCCGACCCTTTGACGTCTGAGGCACTTAAACCATGCTCAGCCAATAATTTGCGAACCGACGGACTGGTTTGACCGTCAGCGTCATTGCCTGAAGCCGCTGCAGTTGCAGCTGGCGCGGCACTTTGCTCAGGGGCACTCGCCGGGGCACTTGCTTTAGCGCTACCGGCTTCAATGCTGCCAATCACCTGATGCGCCGTTACGGTGGTACCTTCGGGCTCGATAATCTTACCCAATACACCGTCTTCAGCAGCCGGTACTTCCAGCACGACCTTGTCGGTTTCTATATCAACCAACACTTCGTCGCGCTCGACAGGGTCACCTTCAACCTTGTGCCAGGTAACAATCAACGCATCGGCAATGGATTCCGGCAGGGTTGGGACTTTGATTTCGCTGCTCATGGGTCAGATCCGGTTAGCTGTTTTCAGTGAGTAGTATAAAGCTTATTAAAATGCTCAGCCGAGACTCTGGCTGTTTTCGATGATGGCCAACGCCTCATCAACCAATTGCTTTTGTTCGATAACATGCTGGTTGTGATAGCCGCTGGCAGGCGATGCTGACGGTGCGCGGCCAGCGAAGGCAATCTCCAGCTCTTTGGGGGTTACGCGCTCCAGGCGATGACGATTTGAACGCCATGAACCCTGGTTACGCGGCTCTTCCTGACACCAGACATATTCTTTGGCGTTGCTGTAACGCCCTACCACAGCTTCCATTTCACTGTAAGGAAACGGATAAAGCTGCTCAAGACGAACAATGGCGATATCGTTGATGTTTTGCTCTCGACGACGTTCCAGCAAGTCGTAGAATACTTTGCCGCTGCAAAAAACCACTCGCTTAACCTTCGCCGCGTCGATTTCGTCAATTTCATCGATAACAGGTTGAAAGCTGCCACTGGATAGATCTTCCAGTGTTGATACGGCCAGTCGATGCCTGAGTAAACTCTTGGGCGTCATGGCGATTAACGGCCGGCGCATGGGTCGAATCATTTGACGCCGTAGCATGTGATACGCCTGGGCAGGGGTACTGGGTACGAGCACCTGCATGTTATCTTCTGCACACAGCTGCATAAATCGCTCAATGCGGGCAGATGAATGCTCTGGTCCTTGACCTTCATAGCCATGAGGCAACAATAAAGTCAGGCCGCATAAACGTCCCCACTTGGTTTCCCCAGAGCTAATAAACTGGTCAATAACCACCTGCGCGCCGTTAGCAAAATCACCAAACTGCCCCTCCCAGATAACCAGGGTGTTGGGGTCAGCCTGTGCGTATCCATATTCAAATGCCAGTACCGCCTCTTCAGACAGAACCGAATCGATAACCAGAAACTGTGCTTGATTGCTGTTGATGTTTCTCAGCGGCACCAATGCTTCACGTTCATTTTGATTGTGCAAAACAGCATGCCGATGGGCAAACGTACCACGTCCGCAATCCTGACCTGATAAGCGCACCGAATAGCCATCTTGTAACAAGCTGGCATACGCCATGGTTTCTGCATAGCCCCAGTCAATGGGCAGTGCGCCTGCAGTCATCTTGCGACGGTCTTCAATAAGCTTGTTAACACGCGAATGCAGAGCAAAACCATCAGGGATTGTAGTGAGCTCAGTGGCAAGCGCCTTTAACGTTTCCTGCGACATTTTTGCGTCGTAAGGAATACGCCAGTCAGTGGCGATGTATCGACTCCAGTCAACCACCAACTCGGGCGCTGTCTGTACGCCAACCATAACGCCCGGTGCAACATTTTCGCCAGCGTCCAACGCTGTTCTGTAGTTTTCTATCATTGCATCAGCTTCTGCACGATCAACTACACCCGCTTCGATAAGTTTGTCTGCGTATATTTTTCGGGTGGTTGGCAGCGACTTGATGATTTTATACATTAGTGGCTGTGTAACTGAGGGCTCATCTGTTTCGTTGTGCCCAAGTCGTCTGTAACAAACCAGATCAATAACCACATCTTTTTTGAACGTCATGCGAAAGTCCAGCGCAAGCTGTGTCACAAACAACACAGCCTCTGGGTCGTCACCATTAACGTGAAAAATAGGTGCATTAATCATTTTGGCAACATCAGATGCATACAATGTAGAGCGCGCATCATCGGCATTACTGGTGGTAAAACCAATTTGGTTGTTCACAATAATGTGCACGGTGCCTTTGGTGGAGAAACCGCGCGAGTCTGCCATGTTAAAAGTTTCCATAACAACGCCCTGACCGGCAAAGGCCGCGTCGCCATGAATCGCAATAGGAATTACCCAATCACCGTCCTGGTCGCCATAACGATCTTGTCTTGATCGAACCGACCCTTCAACAACCGGAGAAACAATTTCCAGGTGAGACGGATTAAAAGCCATTGCAAGGTGCATATGACCAGTAGCCGTTTTTAGATCTGAAGAGAAACCCTGATGGTATTTAACATCACCCGAAGACAAGGATTCGTCGTGCTTGCCTTCAAACTCTGAAAACAGCTCAGCCGGGTTTTTCCCAAGTATATTCACCAGGACATTAAGCCGGCCACGATGCGCCATACCAATCACGATGTCTTTAACACCGGCATCACCAGAACGACGAATCAGTTCGCTCATGACAACAATCAGGCTTTCGCCACCTTCCAAACCAAATCGTTTTTGGCCAACAAAGCGAGAGCCCAAATGACGCTCTAAACTTTCACCCGCTGTGACTCGCTGCAATAACCAGCGCTGTGTTTCAGCATTGAGTTTTGGCGCCGATGCAACAGACTCAATACGCGTTTGCAGAAAGTCTTTTTGCGGCGTGTGATCGATGTACATGTACTCGTACCCGATGCTGCTGCAATAACATTTTTCCAAGTGCGCAATAATGTCTTTCAGTGGCGCGCTCTCAATACCTTCAAGAGATGGGGTTGGAAACACCGTATCCAGATCTGCTTCAGACAGGCCATTTTCGTGCAAGCGTACTTCGCGAACTGATGCCGTCGTGACCTGGCCTAATGGATCGGTCTTGGCTAGCTGATGTCCGCGAACTCGATAAGCGTTGATTAACTGGGAAACATAGATTTGCTTAAGATCAGTTGATGAAGCGCTATCCGCACTGCTTGCTGCTGGTCGTGCGCCGCCGTGCCGGGTGAGCTGGTAGAAATGCTCACGAATATCTGAATGCGGCATATCGCGAGCGTTATCGCCAACCATGGGCAAGCGAGCGAAGTAGTCTCGCCACGCCTCATCTACAGAGTTGGGATCTTTAAGATACTGCTCGTATTGGTTTTCCAAATACGCCGAGTTGGCTCCACTAAAAACCGATGTCTCAAGCTGCGCCTTCATTGAACTCATTGCCATACCCTGCTTGATGAAGCTTTATATTTTAAATTGAATGGTTAAACATGTTCGGCGATGTTATCGATCACCACTTTGGTAAATTCATCAGTGTTAAGTTTGCCACCCAAGTCGCGCGTTGCCTGACCGCTTTCAATGGCACCGAGCAAACTCATGCGTAATGCGTGTCCCAGGTCGTATCGATCAACGTGGTTAAGCAACATACCAAAGGCCAATAATACGGCTGCCGGATTAGCCACGTTTTTACCGGCTATGTCTGGCGCTGTACCGCCGGCAGGATCAAACATGGCTATGTCTACCTGGTTGTTTTCGTCGAATGAATAATTACCACTGGCGCCTGTTCCCAAACTACCAACCAGACCAGAGGCCATATCGGAGAGAAAATCACCGTACTCATTTAACACCAACACCACCTCATACTGAGAAGGGTCCATGATGATTTTTGCCAATAGCGCATCGAACAGCTCAACATGATGCTCAACATCGGTATTCTCTTTAGCGACATCCGCCACCACACTTTCAAACAAACCATCTGTCACGCGCTGTATGGTGTGCTTGGACGATGAGGTCACGCTATAGTGACTATCGCCGTAACTCAAGCCTTTGCGCTTGGCTAAATCGAAGGCAAACTTCGCTGCTTGTAAACACGGTGTGCGCTCAACCATCCGCAAAGACACAGCGGCATCTTTACCGATTAACTGACCAGGGTCATCGTAGGTACCGCCAGTAGCGATTCTGACAATGTGCAGATTGACGTCTTCTTTGAAATTGGAATGAATACCCTTGATGGATATTGCCGGGCGATAAATAACACTGAAATTACAACGGCGACGAATTAATGCATTTGGGCTGCGTTTGCGGGTTACTGTCGGGTATTTCACCGCCAATTTAGTAGCACGCATGGAAGCCTCAGCCTCATCGATTACCTCATCACCTTTGGCCTCTCGGTTTTCCAGACTCCAGTCCACGGGAATGAATTTAAAGTCCGCCGGCATGGATTCAGCCACAGCGTGTACAGACTCGGCCAATTCGGGGCCGATGCCGTCGCCCATTAACTCGGTGATTTCGATGGTTTTCAAGTCAAGCTCCCACAACTATTAAATACACAATGACTAAACAACAAGCACAATACTAGATGCACAACTATAGACGCGCAGAGAGCATCGGAGTTTCACGAAAGGCGCCCACCCACTCAAACTCGGGGATGTCGGTTTAGTCAGTGCTTTCATCTGGATAGGCAGCGCCGTTACACGGATCTTTGAAAAGGGGCTGGAAATTCTGATGCACAAGGTACACCAAATTGCCATAACTGCCCACCGGGGAGTCAGACCTTTTTTCGATAGTTTAATTCACAGATGCTCTTGTCGCTATTCTTGCAGATCAAACCGCTCTGGATGTGCCCAAAATCTGGCATTCAGCCACGATGGGGCCTGTTTATAGTCGCTTAACCGGTAACCGAACAATTTGCACTGCATACCGGAGTTGCACGTGCTTGTAAGCAGGCGTCGAAAGCCAAACGCGAAAAATTGCTCATCGGCGAGCAATTGGGTATCCGGGCTGGTTTGGGCGTGTTCCACTAAAACCAGCCGTGGAGAGGTTCGGCATGCCAAACCCAGCGTAGTAGCAGCCTTAGCGGCTTTGTCAGGCAGGTGCAGGCACATAACACGATCAGAAGCCGTAATTTCTTGGGCGTGGGGATCTTTTAAAAAATGTTCGATACTGGCACTTTCCAGCACATTTGCCCCAACACTACCCGAGACGGCTGGACTTTGGGGTGCATTGAGTTGGCCGCTTAGTCGAAAAACGGGTTCCCCAATCAGCACGATTTCCCGTGGCGTATCTGCTGTAAGGAACTCGATGAGTTGCTGGTCGTACACGAGCTTGCGAATCCTACTCGGGGAATTTTTCTTTGTATTCAGCCATTTGCTCTGGCGTGGCCTTTAGCTGGTGCTGATCTTTCCATTGTGAGTAGGGCATACCATAAACCCGCTGGCGCGCAGTTTCGTAGTCCACATCCAGCCCTTTTTCGGCCGCCGCTTTTGCATACCACTTGGCCATGCAGTTTCTGCAGAATCCGGCCATGTTCATTAAATCGATGTTTTGCACGTCGGTTCTGGATTGAAAATGTGCCACCATGGTTCGAAAAGCTGCTGCTTCGAGCTCAGTTTGTGTGTTTGCATCAACTTTGCTGTCTAAATCACTCATTTGCCAATCCCATTTTTAATTATCATCCCCATTATAATGAGAACGACTCAGATTGCTAAAAAAACAAAATGGCTGCAAGTTTCTATGGAACCGCCGCACTACTGGGCATTTGCATCACTGCTATGGCTTTGTGGTGGACGGGAACCAGAGCAAAAGAACTGGCCGTTGCTCACGCCCGAAAACTGTGTGTACGCGAAGGTGTACAACTGCTTGACTATACGGTCGCACTAAAAAAAATGACTTTTGCGCGCAGCAAATCAGGCTCTGCCTGTTTTCGAAGAGACTATCGTTTTGAATTCACTGCCGAGGGCAATTATCGTGATGAGGGTGTGGTGACCCTGAATGGTCATACTCTGGTGAACGTGCACTTGCCGTACACGCGAGACGAAAACGGTAACCGGGTGTTCGTCAATTGAACAACCCGGTTATCGTCATCCTGTTTTAACTCAGTCGTCGCAACTGATCCTGAATGACCCATCCAACAATTTAGGCATCACCAGGGTGCGCATATTGATTTCGGCAGACTGCGCACACAAGTTGGCAAATTCTGCTTCGTCGTCAATGTACTTCTGATCGTATTCAACATGAAACACAGGCTTACCTGCAGCGATAATCGCATTGTAGGTACCGCACTCGTTCCAGACAAAACACACTTCGTTGATGGCCAGATCAAAGTACTCTGCAACATCAGGAATGGTTTCTACTGAATTTTTCAAAGCCACCGCCAGATTACGCTTGTGCGCTTCATTAGCCAGCAAACGCTGATATTCAAGCTCTTGCTGCTGCGTTATATTCAAACCTGTATCTGCAACAAAACCATCCACGTTATCCAGCTCGACACCATCGCAGCCCAGCGCCACCGCCATGTCCATTCGGTTAGCCATGACCTTTGCTGTTTCTGGTGAAGTCACATCCAGCCATATTTCGTCCGGATAACTGTAGTGTGTTCCGCCCATCGGTACATTGGCAAAAAGCGCTGCATCTGGACGCCAGGGCTCAAACGTACCGGCTGAGAAATAACAAATGACTTGTTTATTCTGAGCATGCAGGCGCTCAATAACATCGCCTTCGAGTTGCTGGAACATATCCAGAACATAAACGTCAACCTCAAAGCGCGTGTCAGTGTCACCCAGTAATTGCCAAGTCCATGACGTTTCTGGCGTAAAGCGCGGCCAGCTTCCACTGGTCACCGGTGTATCGCCGTCACCTAAAATAATGCCATCAAGCACACCATCAACCAGTTGATCGGCGATACGCTCGTTTGGATCGACGGTTGGTGCCGGGGTTACCGGAGTAACGGGCGCGGTAAAAGTTGGCCCTGTTGTAACGGCCGGTATGCTAACGCCACTGTTGGCGTCCGGAGATGCTGAGTCAGTCGTCGTCGGAATATTCCCCGAGTTAGCATCCGTTTGCGCGGGGTTAGAATCTGATGAACAAGCGCCCAACAGAAGGCTTCCAGCCAGGCCGGCCATAATGGCCACATTTTTTTTCAGCATTTTTAAGTTCCACTCCAGTCCTTGTGGTGCCTTATCGGCCCTTTAATTGGCGATATTGAGTCTGCTGGAACAAAACTGGCCGGTTCACCGGCAAATTGCGGATATTGCGCGATACTGCACCGTCTCCACCGCGCCAATTCAATTGTGGTGATGCCATGTTCCACTACGTGGCGAGGCTCGAATAAGCTAAACTGCGCACTACGACAAATTTGGAACTGTTTACTATGACGCCTTGCCCCTGTGGTTCGGGTAACCCACTGAGTGCTTGTTGTTCGCCTTTTATCGAAGGCACAGCAAAAGTCGAGGTGGCAGAGCAACTCATGCGTGCGCGCTACACCGCACACACGCTAGCTAAAATGAAATTTATTGTGGATACTCATCACCCGTCATCTCGCGGTGAAATCGATGAAGCTGCCACCGCCAAATGGGCATCCGAGTCTGAATGGCTGGGGTTGGATATTCGTGAAATTGACGATTCGCAGGAAAACACCACGCGCATCGAATTCACCGCCCGCTACCGCGATGCCGATAAGCAAAGGCACACGCATCATGAGGTTGGGGTTTTTGAAAAATACCACGGTCAATGGTTTTTTCGTGAAGCCGAGGTTCCGGAAATAAAACAGTTTCGCCGCGATGCCCCTAAGCAGGGTCGCAACGACCCTTGTGCATGTGGCAGTGGAAAAAAACATAAAAAATGTTGTGGGCAAGCTGCATAACGCTGGCTAATGGCTCAATACTTGATCTGTTATCTTGAACTGTAATCTTGAACTGTAAATAAGGCATCGCTAATAGTGCCTGCACCATTAACCCTACATGCACAAGCAGTGAGTGCAGTGTTAGTTTAAAACCGTTTGTATCACCTGGAGAAATACGATGGATAAACCATGGCTTAACTCTTATCAGGAGGGCGTGCCGGCCGAGATAAACATCAACGATCACTCCTCGGTTGTCGATATATTTACTAGTGCTGCAAGCCAGTACGCAAGTAACCCATCGTTTACCAACTTTGGCAAAACCATCAGCTACGCTGAACTCGATCAGTACACGCGCCAGTTTGCCTCGTGGTTAACTCACGAAGCAGGACTAAAAAAAGGTGATCGCATTGCGATCATGATGCCTAATTTGCTGCAATACCCAGTGGCCGTGTTTGGCGCACTACGAGCTGGCCTGGTGGTGGTCAATACCAATCCGCTGTACACCGATCGCGAATTAGAACATCAACTCAAAGACTCAGGTGCAAAAGCGATTGTGGTTGTTGAAGCTTTTGCAGCAACATTGGCTGACGTTGTTGATAAAACCGATGTTGAAACGGTTATCACCACGCGCTTTGGCGACATGTTGAGTTTTCCAAAGTCGATGATCATCAACTTTGTTATACGCCATGTTAAAAAAATGGTTAAGCCCTTTAGCCTGCCCGGCTCGCACAGCTTTAAAGACGTTTTAAGTAAAGGCGCGAGCCTGCCTGAAGTCAACGTCGAACTTAACCATGAAGATTTGGCTTTTTTACAATACACCGGCGGTACTACCGGGGTGGCCAAAGGCGCTATGCTGACGCACGGCAACATGGTTGCCAATATTTTGCAGGCCTATCACTGGATTGTCGTAGACGATTTAGATGAGGGCAAAGAAATTATCATTACCGCCTTACCGCTCTATCATATTTTTGCACTCACAGCCAACTGCCTGACTTTTATGAAGCTTGGTGCGCTTAACGTGCTAATAACGAACCCCAGAGACATGCCCGGATTTGTAAAGGAATTGAAAAAGTTTAAATTTACCGCCTTTACCGGGGTCAACACCTTATTCAATGCCTTGATGAATACCGATGGTTTTAAAGATCTGGATTTTTCAGCACTTAAAATGACACTTGGTGGTGGCATGGCCGTGCAAAAAGCGGTTGCTGATCGCTGGGTCGAGGTCACTGGCACGCCTCTCATTGAAGCCTATGGCCTAACAGAAACAAGCCCGGCTGCGTGCATAAACCCCATGAGCCTAAAAGGGTACAACGATTCAATCGGCTTGCCCATATCTTCAACCGATGCGTCTGTTCGCGGTGAAAACAACGAGGCACTGCCGGTTGGTGAGGCGGGTGAACTGTGCATACGAGGACCTCAGGTTATGCGTGGTTATTGGGAACGGCCCGATGCCACTGCAGACACCATCGATAGCGATGGCTGGTTGCACACTGGCGATATCGCGCAAATGAACGATCAAGGCTACTTCAAGATCGTTGATCGACTCAAAGACATGATCATCGTGTCTGGCTTTAATGTTTACCCCAACGAAGTTGAGGGAGTCATTGCCATGATGCCCGGTGTGCTTGAAGTAGGCGCCATTGGCGTACCTGATGAGCACTCTGGCGAAGTTGTTAAAGTGGTTATTGCCAAAAAAGATCAGTCACTCACTGAAGCTGACGTGCTTGCCCACTGTAAAGAAAACCTGACCGGCTACAAGCGACCTAAGTTCGTACAGTTCGTCGATGAGTTACCTAAAACCAATGTCGGTAAAATATTGCGTCGCGAGCTGCGTGATTTGTAGTATGCCACTAACGACATTGGTGTCCGTCGAGATGCTTAATCAGCATCTTGACAAGGCTAACTGGGTCATCATTGATTGCCGTTTCTCGCTGGCAGATACCACGGCAGGGGAAACGGCTTTTCAACAATCACGCATACCGGGAGCACAGTACGCGCACCTGGACAATCATTTATCCAGCCCGATTATTGCCGGCAAAACAGGCCGTCACCCTCTGCCGAATGTTAAACAGCTTGAAAATCAATTCAGGCACTGGGGCATCAACAACGACTCACAGATTATTGCCTACGACGACAAACCCGGCGCTATTGCCAGTAGGCTTTGGTGGCTAAGCCGCTGGTTGGGACACGAAGCTTGCGCGGTCCTTGATGGTGGCTTTAATGCATGGCAATCACAGGGAATGCAGGTTGAAGACTCAAAGCCAACAACAAACACAAGCGGGCATTTTTCTCACAAGGCATCACTGACCCGCGTGATCGAAAAACACCAGGTGCTCGACAAAGACATTTGCTTACTGGATGCCCGAGAAGCAGAACGCTACCGAGGAGAGCACGAACCGATAGACCCCATTGCCGGACACATACCCGGTGCTTTGAATGCACCTTTTGCGCAAAATTTAAATGCTGATGGCACATTTAAATCGATCGATCTACTTCAACAACGCTTCGACCCCATCATTAAGCAGGTGGGCAGCAAAAGTCTGGTTCACTATTGCGGCTCTGGTGTTACCGCCGCGCACAATATGCTGGCCATGGCACACGCTCAACGTGATGCAGGCGCTATGTACGCAGGCTCATTCAGTGAGTGGGTTAGCCAGAATGACGAACAATTTCCAGTGGCGCGCCTGGTCGACTAAAAATATCCGCATAGTGCACCTCTCTAATCCGATCTTGTTTTCGTTCAAAAAAACGATTCAGGCTTTCGGTAACCACGGGAAACGCCAACTCGTCCCAAGGTATTTCCTGCTGGCTAAATAATTTTACGTCCAGCGTTTCTTCTCCCGCCGCCGCTTTGCCATCGCGCAACCTGCCGAAAAACATCATGTAAACCTGTGATATCTGCGGCAGGTTGTACACAGCAAATAAACGCAGATTGTCGCACTCGGCACAGGCCTCCTCACGAACCTCTCTTGCTGCCCCATCCATGGTGGTCTCTTTGTTTTCCATAAAACCGGCCGGCAAGGTCCAATATCCGTGTCTTGGCTCAATGGCACGCTTGCACAGCAACACCTTCCCGTGCCATTCAAGCAGGCAACCGACAACGTTTTTCGGGTTTTCGTAGTGGATGAACCCACAGGATTCGCAAACGGCTCTGAGGCGATTGTCTCCAGCGGGAATCTCTTGCTTTGTCGCACTGCCACATTGCTGGCAAAAACGAATCGTCAAGCGCTGGTCAGACATTGGCTTGCCAGCGTGTTACGAGCGTAGGTACTTGTGTCAGGGCAGGCATGTCTTTGGCTCTGTTGCGCAAATGGCTTGGCATTACCTAAAGCATAGCGCACCCAACTGATTTAGCGTTCACCACCACGTAAACTTTCCACAGCTTGTTGCAAACCATCCAGCGTCACCTCATCTGCCGGAATCGGCTCACCAACCACCAGCCCGATTTTTGCGAATACGCGTCGCGGCCATTTGCGCATGGCTGGCCCGTCTTTGCGGCTGAACAAACTGCCCCACAGTCCTTTGAGAGCAACAGGAATGACCGGAGCCGGCGTTTTATCAATCAGTTGCATAATACCGGGCTTGAAAGGGTTCATATCGCCATCGCGGGTGATTTCGCCTTCGGGAAAAATACACAACAGCTCGTCGTTACGAATAACTTCCTGCATTTTTTCGAATGCACTGTTGTACATAGCCTCGTCTTCGCGCTTTCCTGCAATCGGAATGGCACCGGCCGTGCGAAATATAAAATTCAAGACAGGCAACTTGTATATTTTGTGGTACATAACAAACCTGACCGGCCGTCGGCTGCTACCACCCACCAACAAAGCATCAACAAAACTGACGTGATTACAGGCCAGTATTGCAGCGCCTTTTTCTGGGATATTGGCCAGCCCAACATTGTTGACTTTGTAGGCTGTGTGCATAAGCATCCAGATTAAGAACCGCATTAAAAACTCTGGAACCAGCCTGAAAATATATGCAGCGACCAGAGCGTTAGCAATGGCGATAAACAAAAAGATAGCGCCAATTGACACGCCAAGGTTCAACACCACACCAACAAGGATGGCCGATATCACCATCAGCAGAGCATTCATCACGTTGTTACACGAGATTGCACGTGATAGCCGATCTGGTGCACTGGTTTTTTGGATTAAGGCATAGAGCGGTACGATATAAAAGCCCCCGAACACGCCAATGAGCGCTATATCGACCAGAATGCGCCAGGACGCGCCAATTGATAGGAACTCGCCTATTCCCATTCCACTACCCAGTGGTGATGACGGCGTTGCAAAAAACAAATCCAGACCAAACAGCGTTATTCCCAGGGCACCCAAGGGCACCAGACCAATCTCTACTTTGCCGCCGGATAGTCTTTCGCATAACGCCGAACCACAACCAATCCCAACTGAGAACGCAGCCAGCATGACGGTATAAACATCGCCACTGCCACCCAGAATGTCCCGCGCATATATTGGAAACTGCGACAGATAGGTTGCACCCATAAACCAGAACCAGGATATACCCAATATCGACTGGAAAATAACCCGGTGCTTTTTGGTGTATCGAATCAGCTTCCAGGTTTCAACAGCCGGATTAAATCGAACGTTAAGCGTCGGGTCTACAGCGGGTGCTTCGGGAATACGGCGGGCAGCAAGAAAACCCGCGATAGCAACAATAATAACAAAACCACATGTTAGCCATACTGAGCCATCGGGCGACTTGGTTATGAGTTGAGTACCAATAATGGTTCCTAGTAAAATGGCCAGAAAGGTGCCCAGCTCCACAACACCGTTACCGCCTATCAGTTCAGACTCATGAAGATGTTGCGGCAGAATGCCGTACTTGATTGGACCAAAGAAAGCAGACTGCACGCCCATCAAAAATAAAATTGCCATAAGCATGGGTACGCTTTGCAGCCAAAACGCAATTGCACCAAGGCACATGATGAGAATTTCTGCCATCTTGATGCGCCTGATTAACATCGACTTTTCGTACTTGTCAGCAATCTGGCCACTGAAGGCTGAGAATAAAAAGAACGGCAAGATAAACAAACCCGCCGCTATCGCTATTAAAGAGCCCGCTTTTTCAGCACTGAGTTGCAACGCACCAAAACTTAACAGCGCAACCAATGCATTTTTATAGAGGTTGTCATTGAAAGCACCAAGCAACTGCGTGGTAAAAAAAGGTGCAAAGCGTTTTTCTTTAAGAAGAGCGAATTGGCTGGTTTGGCTCATGAGCACAAGAGCCGTAGAGCAAAACGACTGCGCTGAACACATTCGAATAAACGAATATTTAAACGGTTTGCCGCGCAAGTGCGAGCTCGAAAACGATAAGCTCTGATGTAACGGGCCAACTTGAACGCTGTGCCCGGTATTGGATGAAAAAAGCGCCTCTTATTAGGCAGATACCCAAGAGGCAGATACTCAGGCGGCAGATACCTCGGAAGCTTGCCAGCCCTTGTCGCCTTTAGTCGCAACAAACTCGACCTTTTGGCCTTCAGACAGTGAACGATACCCGTCACCAACAATGGCGCGGTAATGTACGAATACATCGTCCCCTTCAGGACTGATAATAAAACCGTATCCTTTAGCGTTATCGAACCACTTAACGGTTCCGCTTTTACGCTGCTCTTCTGACATAACTGTACGTCCTCAAAATCACACTTCTCTACTGCTCCCGCATCGATGCGCGAGCTCAACTTGCGAAGTGAAATTATCATGTCATGTGCCATCAGTTAGACCCGCCCCTATGCTTTTCATAGTTGTTCACAATGTGCTCTTGTTTTGACGACCCATACCTGTTTGTACTGTGCCACTTAACATGGTGCGAGGAACAGCCATTCAAGCACTGTCCAGTGCCTTACTGACTATCTCGAAAACATCAGCTGACAATGGCTTCTGCGATGCAATTGCAGCCAAAGCGCTTTGCATCAATGATTGTTGTGGCTCGCAATATCGACGCCATTGTAGAAACGGTGCCACTAATGTTGCTGCGACTTGCGGGTTAGTACGATCTAGGGAAACAATATATTTTGATACCAAAGTATAGCCAGCGCCGTCGGTAGCATGAAAGTAAACCGTGTTACCGGACGCAAATACACCTATCAACGAACGTAGTCGATTGGGGTTACGCTGATCAAACGCTTCGTGTTGTGACAGAGCCATGACGTCGTTAACAACATGCGAGTGCTGCGCACTGGCTTGCAATGCAAACCATTTATCTACAACCAGCTTGTGAGCTGAATACCGTTGATAAAAATCCTGAACGCACTCGGTGCGCACATCATCCTTCTGGTTACACAGAACCTGCAGGGCTGCAACACGATCGGTCATGTTGTTTGCTAATTGGTATTGCTCAAGTGCCAAGGGTTGCCACTGCTCGCTTGGTAATTCACCCAACAGTGACAACGCCGTATTGGCCAAACTGCGTTCACCAATACTCACTGACTGCCTGGACTGAATATTTTCGGTAACCCACTGGGTTAGCAGTGGTTGATAATATTGTGCAATGGCAAGCCGGATAGATCGCAAAGACTTGTCTATGGCCTGAACATCAATAAGGTCTCGGCTATTGGACACCGTTTTTATGCTGGGCATTTGCAGCACCAGGGCTTTAAAGCCTGCATCAACGGCTTTATCGTTTAACAACCCATTAAATGCATCAACGAATTCTGGTGGCACACTGGCATCGTGCGAACTAAGCTGCTGATCAACCAGACGCATGGCCAAACGCTGGCCCGCTTCCCATCGATTAAAGCTATCAGAGTCATGCGTCAGCAGAAATGCCAATGCATCGTTGTCGTAATCATAATCAAGAATGACCGGTGCGGAAAAACCGCGCAGTAAAGAAGGCACCGGTTTTGTCTGTATATTCTCAAAAATAAATGACTGCTCTGCCTGTACAAGGTCGAGCACGCTGCCGCCGTCATCGTCTTTGCGACCAATATCTATTGCCAACGCCTTACCATTGTTGTCGAGCAAACCCATGCGCAGTGGAATATGTAATGGCTCTCTGGGCACCCCGGACGAATCTGGATTTTGCTGACTTACGGTTAGTGTGTAACGCTGCTTTGCAGCATCATAACGATCAGTGACTCGAACTCGAGGTGTACCAGATTGTGAGTACCATTGCCTGAATGTCGCTAATGAAATGCCACTGGCGTCTTCCATAGCAATAACAAAATCATCACAGGTAACCGCAGACCCATCATGCCGCTCAAAATACAGCGCAATACCTTTATAGTAATTTTTTGATCCTAACAGCGTGTGAATCATACGAATAACTTCGGCACCTTTCTCATATACCGTGAGGGTGTAAAAATTATTAATCTCGATATATTGATCGGGCCGTATCGGATGCGACATGGGGCCGGCATCTTCGGCAAATTGTTGCGCGCGTAACAAACGCACGTCTTCAATCCGTTTAACCTCACGTGATCTCACATCAGAGCTGAATTCCTGATCACGAAAAACAGTGAGCCCCTCTTTTAAACTTAGCTGAAACCAGTCTCGACAAGTGACTCGATTACCAGTCCAGTTGTGAAAGTACTCATGAGCAATAACTGCTTCAACCGCAAGGAAATCCTGATCAGTTGCCAACGCCTGGTCAGCCAGAACATATTTGGAATTAAATACATTGAGCCCCTTATTTTCCATAGCGCCGGCATTGAAGTCATCGACGGCGACAATCATGAACAAGTCAAGATCGTACTCAAGCCCGTAGACTTCTTCGTCCCATTTCATGGAAAGCTTCAATGCATCCATAGCAAACTGACATTGCTGCAAATTATGTTCTTCAACGTAGATATGCAGATCAACTTGTCGATTCGAACGGGTTGTGTAAGTGTCCTCAACTCGCGCAAGATTCCCGGCGACCAAAGCAAATAGATAACAGGGTTTGGGGAATGGGTCATGCCAATTGATGCGATGGCGACCGTCTTCGAGTTTTTCGCTGGACACCAGGTTACCGTTGGACAGCATGACCGGGTAATCGTTTGCATCGGCAATAATGCTGACGCTAAAAACTGACAGCACATCGGGCCGGTCAAGGTAGTAGGTTATTTTTCTAAAGCCTTCCGCCTCACATTGAGTACAGAAATTCCCGCTGGTGCAATACAAGCCTTCCAGGGCTGTGTTTTCTAGCGGGTTAATTTTTACAACTACGGATAACTTGCACGTATCGGGCAAAGATTCGATCAGCAAATGCTCATCACCCAAGCTGTAGTGGGATGCGTCGAGTTGCTCACCATCAACATGAATAGATTTCAACTCCAAATCACTGCCGTCCAGACGCAAGGGACCGGCACTTTGACGATTTAAGTGCAATGTGCTGTGAACGCGCGTTTCGCTTGGTGAGAGTTCAAACAGCAGCTCTGTTTTCTCAATTGTCCAGCCAGGCGCCTGGTAGTCTTTTCGGGCAATGACAACGGGGTTGGGTTCTTTCATAAAGAATGACTACTGGCTAAACCAAGTGTGTTGCGTATAGATAGCAGAAATCGGCCACAAAGACGAACTGAGCAATCACCCCCGGCGGGCTTAAGTCATTGAATTTTGATATTCGATAAGGCATCCATCGGATCTTAATTGGCTAAAAATTGGCTAAAAAATACCACCCAGTCACCTTTGTGAAAATACCGACAGCTCAGAGCCCGTAATCACATTTAAGCTGGCTACTCGGCGCCCCGAAAACCCCAGAGAGGTCAATGATAATCTGACAATACGCCAGCCATGCGATTACCCAGTTTTACATCCATCCGTGTCACGCTTTTGTTTATAGCGCTGTTGTGCGTGGGTTTCGTCAGCCTTACGCAGCTGATCTACACCCGCAACTGGAATCAAACTCTGCAGGTCACGGTATTCCCCATAAATGCCGATCAACACCTAACAACGGCAGACTACATCGACAAGTTAAACACCCGCGATTTCACCATTATTGATCGCTGGTCGGTGCGTGAAGCAAAGCGTTACGACCTGGACTTGGCTCAGCCCTTTCAGGTTAGCCTTGGCGAGCAAATTCACACACTTCCACCGCCGTGGCCAAAAAATGCAAACCCGATATCCGTGTTGTTCTGGGGTTTGCGATTTAGGTGGTGGGCGTACCGACACACGCCCGATGATGATGCCGATATTACGCGTATTCGCATGTTTGTAATGTACCACTCGGGCGAAAACGATCAACCGCTAGCGCACTCACTGGGTATGCAAAAAGGTTTAATGGGCTTGGTCCACGCATTTGCTATTCCGGAACAAACCAACCAAAACAATATCGTGATCGCCCATGAAATGCTGCACACCGTGGGCGCTATTGATAAGTACGACAAGTTCGGCGGGCCTCAATACCCAGCAGGTTTTGCCAATCCCTATCGCGAACCATTGTTACCACAACGCAATGCGGAAATCATGTCGGGGCGGATTCCAACAGAGTATGGGTCATACATGGCCGAGAGCTTGCGCAGCACGATCGTTAATCAATACACCGCAAACGAAATCAACTGGCTAGAATAACCGCCTGGATTTCTGTTTGGAAAAGCATGTTGGATTTTCTGACATCGTGGCTGACACAACACGCCGCTTTGGCAGCAGCATTGGGTATTTTATCTCTTGTCCTGCTGACCATGACACTGTTAGCCACTCCCTGGTTGCTGGCACGATTACCCAAGGATTATTTTGCTCGTCCGCCAAAGCACATTACCTACTCACCCGCTCGAGTGCTGTTCTCGACACTAAAAACCGTTGCTGGTATTGCCGTTATCTGTATTGGCCTGGTCATGATGCTCACACCTGGCCCTGGTCTGGTTTTCCTTGTGCTGGGCCTGGCATTATGCGAATTCCCGGGTAAGCAACAATTATTGATTAAATTAGTCAGTCAGCAACAGGTATTTTCAGCGCTCAACTGGATTCGTGAAAAAGCCGACAAGCCACCGTTTTTGCGGCCTGGCAGCAGATTAGGTGATCAAGCTTAGTACAGGATTGCATTATTCTTACAGCTTAAATCGCCGCTGCTCACCTAAGCCTGCATAAGCGGGCTACACTTAATCCATGCCTGTTACCACTCCAGCATGCCGTCTGATAGCCCGGCCCGCCAACCGTACTCATCGTGTGGGTATAACAGTGTGTATCAGTGTGCTGCTTTATGCTTTGCCAGGCAACGGTGCCCTCGCAGCCGAAGCAAAAGACTCACCTGCTAATACCATCGAAGGTGTTGAGCAGGAAATACTGTCCACCAATGAGCGCTTAAAAGAACTCGATGCGCAAATAAATGCCAGCCGAGCCCTGAAGGAAAAACTAAGCAAAGCGTTAAGCGCAGCCAATGAGAAGGTCGGCGAGCGTGAAAAGCGCATTAAGGGCTTGAATAAAGACATCGACACCTACAACCAACAACTAGACAAACTCGATGACGACATCGCTTTGGCTCAAGAAAACGTTGAGCTACGCAAGCAACTACTAGCCGAATCGATTCGTCGTGCCCAGCGTGTTGCTGCTGGCAGCGGCTTAAAAGTGGTTTTGCAAAACGACAACCCCGCAGCTGCAGATCGGCTGGGCGTGTATACCGGCTACTTTATGAAGGCTCAACAACGCGCCATTATCGAACAGCAAGCCAGCCTCAGCGTTATTAATAAAGCCAAACAAGAGGCACTCAAAAACCGTAATTGGCTTAATCACATTAAAAAGAAAGCCACCAAGCAATTCAATTCGTATCAAGCACAACAATCTGAAAACCAGCAGTCCATTGGTAAAGTTGAATCAGACATTAATGATAAAACCCGAACAGTCGCCCAACTCAAGCTCGATCAGGAACGATTGCAGACACTAATGGAAGAATTACGAGCCGCTCAAGTTGCACGCTCTGGCTATTTCCTTGCCGGACAAGGCACCTACCCCCTACCGGTGGCAGGTGAAATAAAGGCGCGCTTCGGTGAGGTCAAATCGGTCGGCAAATTGCGCTGGAACGGCTACTTTATCAGTGCCACCAACGGCGCACCGGTTCGCACTGTCGCCGATGGGGAGGTTGTCTACAGTGACTGGTTACAAGGGTTTGGCATGCTGGTTATCGTTGATCACGGTGACGGCTACATGACGCTGTATGGAGGCAACCGCGGGGTGGCCGTGAAAAAGGACGATTGGGTGGAAACAGGTGCAACTATTGCAACTGTTGGAGATTCGGGCGGTCAGAAGACCAGCGGCGTCTATTTTGAAATTCGTCACAACGCGAAACCGGTCGACCCAAAAGAGTGGGTCAGCGCCAAAAACAGCTTTGTTAGTGCCAAGAAGTAACGGATTTGGACCGAAAAAGGCGTTAGACTGCCATTAAAACCCGAGGTGGCTCGGGCAAAAAACGGGAAAGCATCAGGCATTCGCCTGTCACCGTAGGTTTGGAGCAAATTATAATGAGTGTGAAATCAAGACCGCTAACAATGGTGCTATTGGGCACTTTATTGGGCGCATCTCTGACGCTCGGCCAAGGTGTCTGGGCCACGCGAAATGCTGGTGATGCGGCTCTGCCGTTAGAACAAATGCGGACCTTCACCGACGTATTCTCACGAATCAAAAACGACTACGTCGAAGAAGTATCAGATGAAGAGCTACTTGAATACGCCATCCGCGGCATGCTCAATGGACTGGACCCTCACTCAGCTTATTTGAACGCAGAAGAATTTAACGAACTTCGTATTGGTACCACCGGAGAATTCGGTGGCCTGGGTATCGAAGTTGGTATGGAAGACGGCTTTGTCAAAGTCGTCTCTCCAATCGATGACACTCCAGCTGCCCGAGCCGGCATGCAAACCGGCGATCTCATTATTCGCCTCGACGATACACCAGTAAAGGGCCTTTCTTTAAACGATGCCGTAAAATTGATGCGCGGCAAGCCAGGTAGTCCCATCAGCCTGACCGTTATTCGCGAGGGCGAGGACAGGCCGCTAACCATTGTTATCAAGCGCGACATCATTAAAGTCACCAGCGTTAAAAACCGCATGCTTGAAGATAACTACGGTTATGTGCGTATTTCTAACTTCCAAACCAAAACCACGGCCGACATGCTTAAGGCCATTCGCCAGATGAAAAAAGAATCTGATGGCACTCTTGCAGGTCTGGTACTTGATCTGCGCAATAACCCAGGCGGCGTTCTCTCCGGTGCCGTGGGCGTATCCGATGCTTTCTTAAATGAAGGAATGATTGTGTACACGGATGGCCGCGAGGAAGACAACAAACTACGCTACGACGCCACTCAGGGTGACATACTCGATGGCAGCCCACTGGTTGTTCTGGTAAACGGTGGTTCAGCTTCGGCATCAGAAATAGTTGCCGGTGCAATGCAAGATCATCAACGTGCCATCATCATGGGTACCAAAACCTTTGGTAAAGGCTCAGTGCAAACCATTCAGGATTTACAAACCGGCGGTGCTGTTAAATTAACAACATCTCGATACTTCACACCTGAAGGCCGTTCGATTCAGGCGCTGGGCATTGAGCCAGACATCATTAACAAGCCGGGCACATGGAACAAGCCAGAAGAAGAGTCTGACTACAAACCACTAACCGAATCCAGCTTGTCCGGCCACTTAAGCGGCGAAGATGAGCAAACTGCGGAAGAAAAGAAAGCCGAGGAAGAATCAAACAATGCCGACAGCCTGGTATTTGATGACTTTCAGTTGCACGAAGCACTTAACCTGTTAAAAGGCTTGTCTATTTTAAAGAAGCAGGAAAGCTGATTAAAGCGGCGCAATCGGTTTCGCGACCCGCTGAACGAGCAGCTGAACTAGCCGCTTAACAAACCGCCTAACAATCAAGGCACCTGACAGGGTGCCTTTTTTGTTGGAATCAAAGTTACTTTTCCTGTTCTAATTTAAGCAGTCGTCGCTTTAGGTTAACGCCCCAGCGATAACCACCAACACCACCATCTCCACGCAGCACTCTATGGCACGGAACCAGTAATGCAATTCGGTTTTTGCCACATGCCGTGGCTGCGGCACGCACGGCTTTTGGTTGTCCAATTCCTGATGCAACATCGGAATAGCTAAGCACGTCGCCGACAGCAATGGACTGTAGAAAAGACCAAACACGCAATTGAAAAGCCGTACCTTGTAAATCAAGTGGAATATCGGGCAATGGGCTTGCAGCTTCAAGGTGTTGCTCAATGGCACGGAACCACTGATTAATCTGCTCACTTTTTTTAGCCTTTACAATCTGAGCCGACGGAAACTCTTCTGCCAGCAAACTGAACAAGGTTTTTTCGCTGCTACCAAACATAGCAAAGCAAACACCTTTATCGGATGCAGCAAGCATCAAAAAACCCATTGTTGTCTTTGCGCAAGTGTAGGAAATACCCTTATCTGTGGCCCCTGCTTTATATTCTGCTGGTGTCATACCCAGCTGGTTTGCCGTATTTTCATAGGCCCTGCTTGTGGAACCAAATCCTGCGTTAAAAATGGCATCAGTCACCGATGCGTCACTTTTCAAGTAAGCCTTGAAGCGATGATGTCGAATACCATCCTGAAACGCTTTGGGCGACATGCCCATGGTCTGTTTAAACACTTTCTGCAAATAAGCAGGAGACAAATCAAACAGCTTCGATAAATCCGACAAAGTCAGTTTTTGATCTGCATGCAATTCAATGTATCTGGCTATTGGTATAACCGGGTTTGAGTCCATTGCAGATTTTTCTGGTAAGCAGCGTTTACAGGCACGAAAACCTTGATCGCGCGCCACAGCCGCCGACGCATAGAAACGCATGTTCTCAGGTTTTGCTGCACGCGAGGAACAAGATGGCTTGCAAAATACACCCGTAGTGACAACAGCAAAAAACAACCTACCATCGTACGCTGCGTCACGATTGCGCACCGCCCTGCGGGCTTCTGATTCAGATATTGGCAGCTGTGAGTTCATGTGCAGAGTATAAAACGCTCTGGGACACCTTGACTTGCCAAATATTGCTGTGCAATTCGAAAATTTAAAGCCCGGCTGCTACTATGAGGATATAAACCCGCATTGTAACAACGCAAAGGGACACATATTCATGGGATGCCAATACGACGACCCAACTCACGACGGCGCTAACGCTTTTACAGTCGCCATGCCAAGGCTCAGCTTTGGACGCGGCATTCTTAGCGAAGTGGGGGAACGATGCCAGCGCTACTCACTACGTCGAGTTGCGCTATTCACCGACCCTTATTTAGCCAAAGGACCGCTTGTCGCCACTGCCATGCAGTCACTTAAAGATGCCGGCATAGAGGCGGTCGTTTTTTCCGATATACGCGTTGAGCCTTGTGATGACACTGTTATGCGTGGCGCTGATTTTTTAAGCACCACCTCATCCAACACGGCATTTGATGGAGTGGTGTCAGTGGGTGGCGGTTCGGTTATAGACACTGCAAAAGGTGCGTTGTTAATTCACCAGCAAAGCGGCCATATTAATGATTATTTTGCACCACCGATTGGCCAGGGTAAATCACTACAGGCTCCGGTGCTTCCGCACTTGGCCTGTCCCACCACATCGGGTACGGGTTCTGAATGCACATCCATTACTGTGATTCGAGTTAATAGCCTCAACACAAAATTTGTTATTGCCAACCCGTATTTGCTGCCAACAGAGGCTATTGTTGACCCACAGTGCTGCGACAGCTTGCCAGCCAATGTTGTTGCGTCAACAGGTTTTGATTTATGTTGTCATGCATTAGAGTGTTTTACCGCCAAAGCATACAACCAACACGCTAAAGTGGCCAATCCAAACGCACGTCAATACATACAAGGTGCTAATCCATTTAGCGACATGGTTGCAAGAGAAGCTCTTGGGATTGTTAATCAATACTTGGTGCGCGGTGTTAATGATGCCAGTGACAAGGAAGCCCGATCGCAACTTATGTGGGGTGCAACATTAGCAGGCATCGCATTTGGAAACTGCGGCACGCATTTACCTCACGCGATGTCTTACGGCATCACCCACCTTATGGATAACATTACCACCGACGGTTATAAAATCGACTCTCCGTTTATCCCACACGGTATCAGTGTTGTGGTAAACGCACCGGCTATTTTTAACTACACCGCACAAGCCACGGCAGAACGGCACATTGAAGGTGCCCAGTGTTTGGGGGCTGACGACAAAGGGGCAACACCAACAGATGCGGGCGAAGTTTTGTCGAAGCGGCTCATACAACTCATGAAAGACACCAGCATGCCTAACGGCTTATCCGGTGTGGGTTTTGACAGCTCTCATGTAAAAGCCCTGGCTGCCTCATCCATAAGACAATCACGTGCTATTGCAAATGCACCCAGAGAGTCAAATCTTGTGGATTTAGAAAACATGTATACCGACGCAATCTCTTACTGGTAAAAATCACTTTAATGTCCACAATAATTCATCAACGCGTAGCGCTGTGCCGCGAAGGCGCTTACAACAAATGTATTACTAAAATGGCCTCTGGGTGGGCTGTTATGGGAGACGTGCAATTTTTACGCGGTTATTGCTTACTACTGCCCGACCCGGTTGTGCCACATTTAAACGCAATGACAATAGAGCAGCGCCAATCCTTTTTACTGGACATGGCGCACCTTGGCGATGCAGTCATTAAAGTCACCAACGCGGTACGCATAAACTACGAAATGCTGGGCAACCTGGAGCCTGCATTGCATGCACACGTTTTTCCACGTTTCAATACCGAACCAGAAAACCTTAAAACAGCCCCGGTTTGGTCTTATGACTGGACAAGCGCACCAGAATTCAATGAGCAATCAGATCAAGCGCTGCTAGCCAGTATCCGCACAGAACTAAACACGTGAGCACAAATAAAGGCTCCCGTTCAAACAGTGAACGCAGCCATAGCTTGCCAGGTAGCAGCGTAGCGCAAGGTGGCTTCGGGGTTGTCATTGGTGCAGCTCTGTGGGGACTTTTCTGGATACCACTTCGTTTTTTGGACGATCAAGGTGTCACTGGTTTATGGGCCATAACGCTGGTTATGGCTGCCTCGGTTATTCCAGCTGGCATCTGGCTGATATGGAAAAACAAATTGATTGCCTTGCAATCGCTCGCCTGCTGGTTAATCGGCTGTGCACTGGGGCTATCAATCGTAGGGTATTTCATCGGCGTTATCGTTTCAGATGTTATTCGTGTGGTGTTTCTGTTTTACCTTTTGCCTGTGTGGACAACGCTTGCTGCTCGTATTTTTTACAAAGAACCCATTACGCCTGTGCGTTTGCTTGTTATCACAACAGCCTTGCTTGGTATGTGGTTACTGTTAGGCGGTGGTGAAGCGATACCACTGCCTTCCAACGTTGGCGATTGGTGCGGACTACTGGCTGGGTTTTGTTGGGGTACCAGCTTAGCGCTGATACGTGGCAAGGAAGACGTCAACGCCGTAGGTCTGATCTTTACCACCGGTACGGCTGCGGCGATTATAGCCGCAGTGGCAGGCATTTTAGTGCTCGCCAGCGGCAACACAGCGTTAGCCGCCGTGCCCGTTGTTGATTCATGGACCTTGGTGATTCTGGCCACATTGGTTTTTTCCGTGCTGTTGCTCTACCCCTCATTGCTTGGTCAATTATGGGGAGCGCAACGCATCGCAGCGCCTACAGCGGCGTTGCTAACCATGTCTGAAGTCCTGGTAGCCACTTTGTCGGCCTACGTACTTATTGGTACGACACTTAACAAAGTCTCTATGGTGGGGGCTGGCATTATTTTAATGGCGGTGCTTATTGATATTGCTATGCAGTACAAACAGGCAAACCAATCCTGATACATTAAAAACAGACAAAAAAAATCCCCAGCCAGTTGCCCAGCCGGGGATTCTTCACTTCTCCATTGCGGAGAAGTCAGTTAGCGCGGTATGCGCTTACTTCATAGATACGCCAAGAGCGTTAACAGTCTGAACGTTCAGGTACTTGTCAACTGGCAAGCCTTTAGAGCGTTGGAATGCATTAACTGCAGAGATAGTTTGTGAACCTAAGCCGCCATCGATTGGGCCAGGGTTAAAACCAGCACTCTGAAGTGCACGTTGGATTTCCATGATGCGTGCAGGCGTTGTGTTGGTTTCGCACATGATCTCACGCCAATCCATCTTACCGTCAGTAACCAGCTCTTGTGAGCTTACTGTGGTGTACTTCTCAGGGATAGCGATACGACGCTCTGAAGCAGGAGTGACTTCTTCAGTGACAGTCACAGTGCTGTACTTCGCAGGGATTTGAATAGTCTTGGTTGTGGCTTCAGTAGCAACAACACGCTTAGTGACTGTTCGGTATTCTGCTGGTAACTCACGAGTACGAGTACTTGCAGGAGTCTGCAGTACACGCTTAGAGATAGTCTTGTAGGTAGCTGGAACTTCAACTAAACACATGATCTCACCAGTTGACTCATCGATGCGCTGGATTGGGCCTGTGCCTTTCTTCCATACAGTGTGAGCCGCTTTATCCAGGATACGCTCGTTCTTGGTCACGTATACAGGAGGTACAGTTTCAGTGATCGTGCGAGCAGGCTGAACCATAACCTTCTCAGTTACAGTGCGGTATGTAGCTGGAACTGTTACAAGCTTGGTAGAAGCTTCTTCAACCAAAACACGCTTTTTAACTTTACCGTATTTTGCAGGAATAACTTCAATTCGCTCACCAGCTTCACTTACCAGCTTACGAGTAGAAACCGTCTTGTAAGAAGGTGGCATCCACACGCGAGTGAAACACTGACCTGGCTTAGCGCCTGGAGGTAACATTTCACCGTTAGCACCAACTGACACAGGCTGTGCAGAAGCGCGGTTAGCCAAAGCGGCTTCACGAGCTTTAAGCTCGGCTTCTTGAGTAGAAAGTGCAGCTTGACGAGCTTCAAGTTGACGAAGCATGTCAGAGTTGTCTGTACCAACAACCTTGTCACCAGAACTGCTACACGCTGATACTGACAGCAGCACAGCAAGAGACGCTAAGGCGCCCAGTTTATTCATTTTCATTTGAGATTTACCCTCAGTACTTTAATTAAATGAGTCGACTAAAATATCGGATTAACCACTTGGAGCCGACTCAAAAAAATGCGCTTACGACTGTTGAGCCAGTGTCGTGGTTCCCATGCTGTTATCGAGCAATCGACAAAAAACTAAACGAGGGTGGGTTAACTGAGAGGGGGTGATTGTTACAGCAAATGTAAATAACTGTTAGTCAGCGTTATTGTTCGTCAAGATTCTGTGAATGACGCCAAAAAAAACATCAGGCAGGAATGGGTTCGTGGGATTTTAGCGTCCTACTTTAGCGCCCAGAGCCGGGAATAAACCATTTGGTGCGGTTGTACGCAAATTGAAAAAACGGCTTCCAACGGCGGGTAATCATGACATTAACGCCAATCATACGCCGCGGAAGCTTTCGTCTTTTGCACGCTAAGCGTGATTCACACAGTGGGCACCGGAACAAACCTGAACGCGTTATTAGGCTTTATTTTGTTTTGGACTAAATTTAATGACTGCCGTACAACCACTGTTACCAAATTCAGCAACACCAAATGTGACGCGTCCTTGAGCTTTCTTTAGATTGCCATAGACAATCATGGTGCGGTCGGTCAAACCCAGCTCTCGCCCTGTGCCAGCCTTTGCCTTGGCTTTGCCCTGTAACGGAATATCGAATCGAAAATCGCCGTTTCCGCCAACAAAGGTCGTCTTGCTGGCAAACCGAATGTTGGTTTTCGCCACGCCTTTGTTCACATTGAGGTTAAATTCCCAGGGGTCTGGGTTGCAGTTGGCAATCCAATTTCCCGGCATTAGCTGCTGACCGGCTGATCTTTGCACTGCAGCAGTCCAATTACCGTCAAAATTACCCGTAGTGTCCCGGTTCTCTTCTTTCACTTGCGATGAAACGTTAGACACACAGGCTGTCGTTGTTAACACACTCAGTGCGAGCATGAAACCTGCGGCGCACTTTGCAAGCCCGGTTAGATGGGTGTCTCCAAAACGCATGGCATTCTCCTTTTGAATCGTTAGTGTCCTTTTTAACGAACGTCACCCGACAATTTGACAATCCCACATGTCAGCGCTGGTAGACGCGAATGTAATCGATTTCGAATTTCGCCGGAAACGGTGTTGTTTCGTCCGCCGGTCCGGGGAACCATCCGCCCACAGCCAGATTGGCAATAATGTACATTTGCTCGTCGGACACGATGTCACCCTCAATGCGTTTCACTTCCACGCCATCGACAAAGTACACCAGCAAACCTTCCGACCATTCGACCGAATAGGTGTGGAAGTCGGCTGAGAAATCATTGATGAATGAACGATTTTCGATGGTTTCACGCTCGTTGTAGAAACCATCGCCATCCGAGTCGATCATATAATGATAAGCCTGATTAGCGGTGGTAGTACGATCACCAATCGCCTCAATAATGTCGATTTCAGGATCTGACGGTTCATCTTGTTTGTAATACGCATTCAATAGCCAGAATGCACTCCAAAGGCCTTTGCCTTTTGGCATACGAGCACGCATTTCAACTCGACCATAAAGAAACCGGAACGAGTTGTAACTGGTAATGATTCCCGATAAATACGGTTGGCGATTCAATGCAAAGCTGTTGTCAGCGGTGTTGATGACACGACCGGTTTCATCGACTGTATTGCCGTCCGAATCGAGGACCACAACGCGAAAACGCCGGTCAGTGCCTGGGACCAGATCGTCTCTGAACACTGAGCGCGCATCGGTGTTTTCGATAAACACACCGTCTTCATAAATGTCATAGCTGGCTGCGTTGGCTACAGCATTCCACGATATTTCGGCAGTGGTTTTTGAGTATTCATCAACTTCAATGACCAGACGCTGAACCGATGTGTCCGATGGTGTGTTGCCATCACCGGTACGAAAAGTCACCGAATCGCCAATAATGAATTTATCGCAGTTATCGTAAACATTAACTTCATAACGATAGGTTTGATCGGCGTCCAGGTTGTCTTCATAGAGGCTTGCATAAACTGAACCCACCAGATTTCTGTACACGGTACCGTTTCGTTTAATCTCAAAACGGCCAGCCCTGTTTGGCGGGTCCCAGGTAATTTCTGCGGTTTTACCCGAGTAGACTTTATGTTCCAGATTTAAGCTAAAGACTTCATCGGGATACGTCGGCGGACGGTCGCTGGTGTTTATAGTGAGTTGCGCGGTGACAATAGCCTGCCCGTTTGCATCGAGGGCGATTACCTCGTAGGCGTAATCAATACCTTCTCGGACGCTGGGTTCGAAATAAGAGCCGCCTGTTACTGCGGCCTGGAATTCACCGTTGCGATAAACCTCATAGCGCACCGCACCTGCAGGCGTTCTCCAAAGCAGCTCCACTGATGTTGCCGAATAAATAGAGCTGGTGAGATAAAGCTCGGTTTGATCGAACGGAGCTTTAATTGCAGCGATGGTCAGATTGCCATTGGAGACGGTAAATGGGTCATAGCCAAACTGACCCTCGTTAACGTAATACTGTTGCTCATTGTTGATGATGATACCCGGCCCCCAAAGAAACTCGGTATCCCATTTATTGCGATCAAGGCTGCCACCGTCGAAGTTGTCTTCGAACACCAATTTGTATTCGGCGCTGGTGTCTTCAGGCTTACAAGTATCGGCGTATGCTTGTCCTACAAAAGCTGGCCCCAGAAAAGTTGGCCCGAATAGCAGCAAAGCAGGAACGGCAACGCGTTTGGATAATGTGTGCATGTGGCATTTCACTTTAGTGATTGATCACGTTTAGTGTGTGCTAAACGTGCCCCGAGTGCACACATTTTAGCGTGAAAAATCGCAATGATTTTCACAGCTTAGCCAACAGTGTCAAATTAACAGCGTAGATCGGTTTTTTTACCGATGATCAATCGCTCAACTTTGCAAATAGCGCGCTAAAAAGTCGATTCGGTCCTGACCCCAAAACAGTTCATCATCGATAACGTAGGTCGGTGAGCCAAAAACTTGTCTGCCATGTGCTTCATCAGTCATCTGTTGAAGCTGTTGCGCATACTGCTCTTCTTTGGCTTGCTCTAGCATTGTTGCGCCCTCAAGGCCACAAGCGTTGGCCAACTCAACCAAGGTGGCTTCGTCAGCAATGTCTTTTTCCTCTGCCCAGCATGCACGCAATACCGCATCGCTGAAATCTGCAGCAAGCTGTTCACCGGTAGCGCCACCTGCCGCATAAACCATTTTTGCCGCCATGGCTTGATTAGTAGGGAAATGTGCCGGCGTAAAATTAATGGGTACATTTAAATACTTTGCCCAGCGCTTTAGCTCCTGCATACGAAATTGCTGTCGTGACGGGTGTCGCTTGGCTGGAGGCAACCCGCCCATGTTATCGAAGGTTTGCATCACATCGATGGGTTTGTAGTTAACGACCAAGTCGTGTTTTTCACGTAGTTCATTAAATTGTTTTATAGCAAAATAGCTCCACGGGGAAATCAGAAAGTGGTAGTAATCAATTGTTTTGCTCATGGTGTTTGCTAACCTGAATATGGTTCATTGTCTAATTGCGTCTATTATACCCGAGGGGCTGTCTTAGGCGCGACATTGTGCCAAACCGGCCATATACCTCAAGCATTTGTGATCGATAAGCTGTATAAGTTTCATTTTATTAGCTTGATTTTTTCCGTCATTGTTTGCCCTGAATTTTTGTCATGTTTGGCATACTTAAAAACACCTGGCCGTTGATGCTCGGCATGATGCTGTTGATGCTTGGCAACGGCTTGCAAGGCACCCTGCTGGGTGTGCGCGGCTCGCTGGAAAACATCGATCCCGCCACAATGGGTTTGATCATGTCAGCCTATTTTATCGGCTTCCTGGGTGGCTCGAGAGCTGCGCCGTGGATGCTTAAACGAGTTGGGCATATTCGTGTGTTCGCCGCCTTGGGCTCCTTGGTATCAGCGGCCTTTATTCTGTACGCTGCCGTGGTTCATCCAATCGCATGGTTGCTACTGCGTTTACTGGTTGGTTTTTGTTTTTCAGGCATTTACGTGGTTGCTGAGAGCTGGCTAAATCACTCATCAACCAATGAGCAGCGAGGTCAATCACTGTCGTTGTATCTTATCGTGCAAATGCTTGGCATCGTTCTTGGGCAGCTACTGCTGAACGTCGCCGACCCCAATGGCTACGATTTGTTTGTGCTAATTACCGTGCTGGTCTCTGTGTCCTTTGCACCTATTCTGTTATCGGTATCTCCTGCACCGGTCCACGAAACCACCAAAGCCATGTCTATAAAAGACCTTATCAGCGCGTCACCACTAGCCTGCTTTGGCACCTTAATGCTCGGTGGTGTGTTTGCAACCCTGTTTGGCATGGCCCCAGTGTATGCCACTGAAAGTGGGTTCACTATTGCTCAGGTGTCCTATTTTATTATGGCAATTTATCTGGGAGGAATGCTGCTGCAGTACCCGATTGGTTGGTTGTCCGATCGCTATGACAGGCGTTATCTGATTATTATTGTGTCAGCTTTGTGCGCGCTCAGTGCAGCCATGGGTCTGTTGTTCAGCAACAGCTATATTGCATTGGTGCTTATAGCGTTTGTGATTGGCGGCACATCAAACCCCCTGTATTCATTGTTACTGGCTTACGCCAATGACTACGCAGAAGCCGATCAAATGGCAGCCGTGTCTGGCGGGCTATTGTTTATTAACGGCCTGGGTGCAATGACTGGCCCAATACTGGTTGGCTACGCCATGCGCGAACTAGGCATCCATTGGTTTTTTATCACTATTAGCGTTTTGATGGCTATCACCTGTATTTACGGCATCTACCGAATGACTCAACGAACCTACGATATTGCCCCCGAAGATGCTGCACCACACGTTCTGGTAACCAGTCGCTCAACACCGGCCGGTGCAGAATTCGCCATTGAAGCCGCCGACGAAGCACAACTGGAATTACTGGAAGAAGAAGACGAAGCCAATGAATGGGATAGCTATGATAACGAGGTAGTTGATCGCTACGACGCTCTGGCTGATGACACAAAATCCAAAAATGACTAAGGGCTGGCTTTAGTGCTTTGCGCCGTTTTAATGTTTTGTGCCGATGCTTTGTTTAATCGTAACTCCCGATACATAGTATACAAACCCATTGCAACGACTATGGCCGAGCCTATTAAAGTGTAATTATCAGGAATTTCATCGAAGGCCAGATACCCAATCAAGATTGCCCACAGCAAAGACGTATAGCGATACGGCACAACATAGGCTATTTCCCCTATTCGCATACACTGAATAATAAACTGATAGCCAAAAAACAAGAAAAACGCTGCCACCAACAGGGTTAAGACTTGTTCAAGATTCATAGCCTGCCATGTACCCTGCACCAGGGTCAAGACCATACCAAGCAGCGCAATGAATATCGCCGATACCCACGACACCAACAATGAAGGCAGATTACTGGGTAGCTTTCGGGTAACCAAATCACGCGCAGCAGCAAACACAACGGAAAAAAGCACCAGTATGGATGCGCTGTGAAATCCGTTCATACCGGGCCTTATAATAATAAGTACCCCAACGCAACCGACCAATATAGCCAACCAACGCCGCCAGCCAACGGGCTCTCCAAGAAATAGAGCTGCACCTATGGTGACCGCCAGAGGTAAAAATTGAAGTATGGCCGCCAAATTTGCAAACGGCAGCAGCACTAAAGCCGTTAGAAAACACAAGGTAGCGCCACCTTCGCAAGCAGCACGAACCCCAATTTGAACACTGACGCCCTCTTTCCATCGTGGCAACAGCCCTCTTTGCCAGATAATAAGAAAAATCAAGCCGCTTAAAAAACAACCTCTAATCCACATGACCTGCGAGGTTGGCAAGCTGTCGCCCAAGGTCTTGATCAGCATATCGTTGAGCACAAAGCCCAACATGGAAACCATCATGTAAATGCTGGCAAGAATATTTGGAGACAATGTCATTGCGACGATGGTAGCCGAGTAGTTGATACAGAACAACACATAAAAATAGAGACTGAATCAAATAGCTTAAAGGAAACAAAAAAAGGCGACCCATGGGCCACCTTTTTTTACAACGCCGATTGCCACGAACAACGAGACAATTGGTTAAATGGATTATTCCAGTGATTTAATTCACTGGTTTATTTGAAAACGTCATCCCTGGACCTTACTCCAACACATTATTCTACCGTGACCGACTTTGCCAGATTTCTAGGCTGATCAACGTCGGTGCCTTTGATAATAGCGACGTGATAAGACAGTAGCTGTAGCGGAATGGTATAAATGATGGGAGCCACAAGGTCGTCACAGACAGGGACTTCCAAAGTCTTCATGGTTTTATCGCTTTCGAATTTGGCATCCTTATCAGCAAACACGTACATCAAACCACCACGCGCCCGTACTTCTTCAACATTGGACTTAAGCTTCTCTACCAAGTCGTTCTTTGGTGCAACAACGATAACCGGCATATCGGCATCGATCAGTGCTAAAGGTCCGTGTTTAAGCTCGCCCGCTGCATAGGCTTCTGCGTGGATATAAGAAATTTCTTTAAGCTGTAGCGCACCTTCCATCGCGATGGGGTATTGATCGCCACGCCCAAGGAACAGACTATGATGTTTATCGGCAAAGTCTTCAGCTAACGCTTGAATAGGCTCATCCATTGCCAATACCTGCTCCAGCTTGGCTGGCAAGCTTTGTAAGGCTTGACACAGCTGAGCTGACTTTTCTTTGCTCATGCCGTTATGCTGACCTATGGCACCCGCCAGCATCAGCAAACCAGTTAGTTGTACTGTAAAGGCTTTGGTTGATGCAACACCAATCTCAGCACCCGCTTTCATTAAGTACGACATGTCTGACTCACGAACCATGGACGAGCCAGGTGCGTTACACAGCGTAAGGCTGGTCATGTAACCTTGCTGCTGGGCTAAGCGTAAAGCAGCCAGGGTATCGGCTGTTTCACCAGATTGAGAGATGGTGACAAGCAAGCTGTTCTCGTGGACATACGATTCGCGATAACGGTATTCGGATGCAATTTCAACATTACAGGACACACCGCCAAAGGACTCAAGCCAATAGCGCGCTGTCATACCCGCATGGTAACTAGTACCACAAGCGATAATCTGAACGTGTTTTACTTTAGATAACAACTCGGCCGCGTGTTCACCAAATGCCGTATCAAGTACTTTACCGTTTTCAAGCCGGCCTTCTAACGTGCGCTGAATAGCGACGGGCTGCTCGTATATTTCTTTTTGCATGTAGTGACGGTAGTTACCTTTGTCACCAGCATCGTTAGTCAGGTTTGATTCTTCAACTGCACGGTTCACCGGATTTCCATCCTCATCCACAATAGAGACAGAAGTTCTGGTTATTTCGGCAACATCGCCTTCTTCTAAATATGAAAACTTGCGAGTAACGGGCAAAAGTGCTAACTGATCGGACGCAATAAAATGCTCGCCTATGCCATAACCGATAACCAACGGGCTACCGGAGCGAGCAACAATAAGGCGCTCTGGCTGGGTCTTGTCCATGATGACCGTACCGTAGGCACCTTCAAGCTGTCGAACCACGGCTTGTGCCGCAGCAAACAAAGTTCCACCGGCCTTAAGCTCTTTTTCAACCATGTGAGCAATCACTTCGGTATCGGTGTCGGAGGTAAACGTATAACCCTCACTTTTCAATTGCTTGCGCAGCTCATCATGGTTTTCGATAATGCCGTTGTGCACAACAGCGATACGTTCGTTTGAAACATGCGGGTGTGCATTGGCTTCGTTTGGCTCGCCATGTGTAGCCCATCGAGTATGTGCGATGCCAACACCACCGGGCATACCTTCCTCTGCAACTGAATCGGTAAGCGCTTTCACTTTACCTACCCGACGAATACGATGCATTTTGCCATCGCTATCGATGGTGGCAATACCAGCAGAATCATAACCGCGATATTCCAGGCTTTGCAGCCCCATCAACAGAATGTCAGCGATATCACGCTGCGCTACTGCACCTACAATTCCACACATGTTAGATTGTCCTTATATTTTTATTAGTTCAGTAATTACTTCTTAATTTTTTCGGGTCGTTTCCAACCTTCTATGTCTCTTCTATCACCCCGGGTAAATGCCAGAGTTTTAGCATTGACAGCTTTTGTGATGGTGGAACTGGCTCCTATTGTTGCATCAGCCCCAATGGTTACCGGAGCAACCAGCACCGTGTTAGAGCCAATTGAAACACCATCTTCAAGCACTGTTTTATGTTTATTAGCACCATCGTAGTTTGCTGTAATGGTTCCAGCACCAATGTTCACTTTGGCACCAACCTCAGAATCACCAACATAACTCAAATGATTTACCTTACTGCCTAACCCAATAGTGGCATTTTTCGTTTCAACGAAATTGCCAATCTTGGCTTCATTTGCCAACTCACTGCCAGGTCGTAATCGGGCAAACGGCCCAACAATACAACTTGAACCCAGCTGAGAACCTTCAAGCACACAGTTGGCTTTTATCTCGCATCCATCACCAATGTGACTATCAATGATCACGCAATTGGGTCCAATGCTGACATTGTTCCCCAAACTGCAATCACCAATGAACACACAGTTAACGTCAATTTCATTGTCGGTACCGGTGCTCAGTGAGCCACGAATATCAAGCCGCGCCGGATCCCTTACCGTAACGCCTGCTGCCATTAACTCTGCTGCGCGAGTGTGTTGATACACCCGTTCAAGTTCGGCTAACTGCTCGCGCGAATTAATTCCTTCGGCCTCCCACTCATCCTGTGGGTGTACCGTCTGAATCGTTTGACCCGCTTTTACAGCCAGCGAAAAAATATCCGTTAAATAGTATTCGCCTTGCGCGTTCTGGTTATCGATCTCGCCAAGATACTTTTTCAGTGAACCGCCATTAACAGCCAGCACACCAGCATTTATTTCGTTTATCGCAAGCTCTTCTTCATTGGCGTCTTTTTGCTCTACCACGCCAACAACAGCACCATCGACTCGCTTTATTCGGCCATAGCCGCTTGGGTCATCAACAATCAAGCTCAGTAAGCCAAGCTGGTTTTTGTTGGTTACATCCAGCAAACCTTTAAAAGTTGCTGAACGAGTTAGCGGCACATCTCCGTAGGTGATTAGAACGGTGTCGTCATCTTCGATACCTTCCAAACCCTGTTGCACGGCGTGCCCGGTACCAAGCTGCTCGGTTTGCATGGCCCAGTTCACAGAATGCTCAATTGTCTGCTGAACCTGGTCACTGCCGTGTCCAATAACCACAGTGATGCTTGCTGGGTCCACGGTGGAAACTGTGTCCAGAACGTGTCCCAGCATCGGCTTGCCTGCCAAGCGGTGAAGCACCTTGGGCATGCTAGATTTCATTCGGGTGCCTTTACCAGCTGCCAAAACGATTATCCGAATAGCCATTTGTATATATTCTCCAGACGAAATGAGTCTCCCTTCCAATGCAGGAAGTGGACCTCTAATGGTAGCTTGGAGCAACAGTTTCGAGTGTTTACAGTGAGTTAAGCTGTTACGCTGACGCTAAGGGTCAAAAAGTTGTCTGTTGGCACCCTTACAACGCTGTTGCATTGAATCCGGCCGCCGCCACGACGCCGAATTGTAGCCACAAAACGGCCGAGCGAGGATTAATCAAAGGAAATGGAAAAGGTTATTTACGAATGTTATAACCTGCGCCAATTTTTGTACGAACTTATACGAACGTATACCTACTCGTTACCGCCTGATGTTAACTACCGTCATTTGGCCCTGAATGTGTATAATTATATAATATATACACATTACAGAAATTTCCCATGCGAACTAATATAGAAATTGATGACAAGTTGCTCTCAGACGCGATGAAAGCCACTGGCGCTTCAACTAAGCGAGAAGTGGTTGAACTTGGCCTCGCATCGCTTGTTACGTTGAAAAGACAAGAAAAAATCAAAAAATACCGAGGCAAGCTTAAGTGGGATGGCGACTTGAGGCAGATGAGATCTAAGAAGTGATCTTAGTCGACTCTAGTGTGTGGATCGACTTTTTCAACGACACTGCCTCGCCTGAAGT
>CALHOI010000032.1 GCA_938035525.1 uncultured Granulosicoccaceae bacterium | reverse complement strand
TCTACCACTAAGCCGGTTGCCGGTGCATAGACAGGCGTTCCGGTATCACCTGCGATGTCGATACCACCGTGGGGACGGCGAGGTTGATCGTTAAAAAATCGGCGCAGACCAAACGGGCTTGTCAGAATGCCTTCCAAGGGCATTTGAAACTTATCACTGAGCAGCTCTTTGTAACGGTACGCTTTGACTTCTTTAATGCGCTTGTTTTCTTTGTTGATACGTTCCATATCCAGTGGCGCTGGATTAACTTTGCGTTTGTCTTTAATGACAATACGCTGCTCTTCGTACTCTTTATCATGAACATCGAAGTCGACGATCAGTTTAATCTTGCCGGAGTGTGCGGTCAGTTGGTGAGTTCCCGGACTGGTTCCCAACGCGATACCCACGACGGCAAACCATTGCTGGTTTTTCGCCATCACAGCCACAGGGCGCACACCCAGTGTTACCGTTGGTTCTGCCTGCTCTGCTGTTATGCCTAAATTGACGATAGCAATGCCGCCTGGCACTGGGTGGTGCTCGAAGGGTCCGATTGAATTATCGTTAGCCCGCGCTGAGCCTGGCGCGACAGCCAAGCACCACGCGAGCAGCAACGCTGCTGCCCGATATCGCATTAAACATCGCTTCATGTATCGAGAACAGCGCAGATTAAAATTGATTTGGGTCATTTTAATTGGTCCACATAAAGTGCCGTAGCGCCGGCAACCGCAACAGGCATGATAATCAAATTGACGATGGGAATGATGCTGAAAATAGCCACGACAAACCCGAAACCTAACGCCATTGTACGTCTGGCTCGTAAGGTACTTTTCACCTCTTTAAAGAAGCTGCCATGGTTGCCCATGGGATAGTCAATGTATTCGAGTGCAAACATCCAGGCGCCGAAAGCAAACGCAATAAACGGTGCCGCCACATTGATGATTGGTATAAAGCCGAGCAGCAACAACGGGATTAACCAAAGTGCAAGATATATCAACTTTGAAACTTCTGCGCGCAGTGTTTTTGGAATACTTTTAATCAGGAAAACAAAAGACGGATCGGTGGTCGGAGATTGACCAGTCAAATGCATCTCAACTCGTTCGGCGAGCAGGCTGTTAAAAGGTGCACCAATTAGATTAGCGACCAGTGTGAACACGTATACCAAAGCGCCGAACAGCACGCCACCAACCACGAATTGTAAAATCTGCCTAACAAAAGCAACGATCGCAAAATGATCAAATCGTTCAAATAATGCCCAGCTCGACATCCAGTCAAACACTTTGCCAAACAGCAGCCAGCCAAGCACTCCGAATACCAGCAGATTAATCAATAATGGGACAAAAACAAAACGTCGCAGGCCTGGTTGGCGTACTAACTTCCAACCCCGGCCAAGGTAGCGCGTGGCGTCAATAAATCCGATGGATGTCATAACCCGATAATAGTCTTAAAAGCAATGGTGGTGTCAGCGCAAAAAGGCAGTACAATATGCGCCCATGCAGACTCATTGTATTAGTGTGTTTTGCTGTGCGTGAGAATTTTTTGTCTGGGAAAACTATTGCCTAAATGCGCCTGACACGAATCAAGCTAGCAGGGTTCAAATCGTTTGTCGATCCAACCGACTTAAAGTTACCAACCGCTCTGGTGGGTATCGTGGGTCCAAACGGTTGCGGCAAGTCCAATACCATCGACGCCGTACGTTGGGTCATGGGCGAGTCCTCTGCCAAGCACCTGCGTGGCGAGTCAATGGACGATGTCATTTTTACTGGTTCATCCAGCCGCAAGCCTGTCGGTGTTGCTTCTGTCGAGCTGGTTTTTGATAATTCCGATGGCTCACTGGGTGGCGAATACGCAGCGTATGCAGAAATTTCGATTCGCCGCGAAGTGACTCGCGAAGGCGTGTCGAAATACCTGTTGAATAACACGCGTTGTCGCCGCCGTGATATCCGCGACATTTTCATGGGCACCGGATTAGGGCCGCGCAGCTACGCCATCATTGAACAGGGCATGATATCCAGGCTCATAGATGCCAAACCCGAAGAGCTGCGGGTGTACTTGGAAGAGGCGGCGGGTATTTCAAAGTACAAAGAGCGTCGCCGGGAAACCGAAAACCGGATTCGGCACACACGCGATAACCTTGATCGCCTCGATGACTTGCGCGAAGAGGTCGATAAGCAGCTCGCCCATTTAAAGCGTCAAGCATCCACCGCAGAGCGTTTTCAAACCCTGAAAACCGAAGAGCGGCAAAAGCGCGGTGAGCTATTGGCGCTGCGTCGGCAACGGTATATTGACTCGCGTGACAATCAGGCGGCCAATATAGCCAAGAAAGAAAAAGAACTGGAAGCCGTTGTTGCAGAACTGCGTGCCAGTGAAGCATCCATAGAGCAGGCGCGCATCCAGCAAACCGACGCCACCGATAACTTCAATGAAACCCAGGCCAATTTTTATCGTATTGGTTCTGAAGTATCGCGTATCGAGCAAACCATTGAGCACACAAAAGAATCACGTCGCCAGCAATCTCAAGAGCTGGCTGAGGTTGATCGCTCCCTGGCCGAAGCAAAGCAACACGTGGAAGACGACACCAAACGCATCAAAGAAATTGATGATGTGGTGTCCAACGATCAGCCCGAGTTTGACAAACTAAAAGAATCACAACGCATATCGGCAGAGATGCTGGCTCGCGCTGAAAAAGAACTTAACGAATGGCGAGTCACTCAAGATGCTTTTAATCAGCGGCACGCCGACGCCACTCGCAAAGCACAAATTGAGCGCAATAACATAGAGCAGTTTGAGCGCAGCATGGCGAACGCCAATAGTCGTTTGGATAAACTGCAATCAGAAAAAGCATCGCTCAATATGGGCGCTGTGGCCAAACTGATTGAAGTGTCGGTAGCCGAAGAACTCACCGCGGTTGCCGAAGAGCAGCGTTTGCAAAAAGGCGTGGAACAAAGCCTTGAGAAGCAAAAAATATTGCGAGAAACCATTCGGCGTGAAACGCTCGCTCTTAACGAGTCGCGCGCTAGTGCGCAAACCAAGTTGGGTAGACTGGCTTCATTAGAGGCTTTACAACAAGCCGCATTAGAACCCGATAGCAGTGCTGCCGATACTTGGTTGCACATGAATGAACTCGATCAGCGACCCAAGCTTGCGCAGACCATCAGTACCGAAGCTGGCTGGGAGAAAGCCGTTGAGTTGGTGTTGGGTTCTCATCTTGAGGCCATTGTTGTTGATGGCAGCGATGCAATAGACCGTTGTTTAAGCGATGTACCAGCAGCCCAACTCACTTTGCTTAACGGGCAGGCTGATACGGCCAGCGCGAAACCAACCGAATTGCGCAGCAAAGTCACTGGTGATGTGGCGTTAAACGATTTAATGGAAGGTGTGCACGCCGCCGATACCCTGGCACAGGCGTTAAAGCAACGCCAGTCGCTAAAAGACGGCGAATCGGTTATCACCAAAGACGGTTTGTGGTTAGGGCGCCAATGGTTGCGCATTGCACGCGCCGACTCTCAAGACAGTGTTTTACTGCGCGAAACTGAAATCACTGAATTGCGGGCTGAGCTTGATGAGATAGAAGCCACCATAAAAGAACAGGAAGAACGTGTTGCCAGCTCTAGCAAGCAACTCAGCGAGCATGAAACCCGGCGAGAAACCTTGCAACACAGTTTCAATGATGCCGTTCGCGGTTTGTCCGACATCAAGTCAGCTTTGCTGTCGCAACGTCAGCGTCACGACCAGCAAGCCAATCGCATGGCCCAGCTCGATGAAGAGCTAACCGAAGTCACCGCTCTCACATCGCAAGACACCGAAAGCGTTGAGCTGGCCAAAAAGAATCGCAGTGAAGCGCTAAAACAACTTGAAACTCTTGAAGCCGAGAAGCAAAAGCTTGCTGACGAACAAACCAGTTTGCAGAACGCGCTTAACGAAGCCCGACAACGTGCTGATGCAGATCGTGATGCCGGACAAGAACTGGCTATTCGCGTTGAATCGATGCGCAGTTCAAGAGAGGCCACCGCAAACAACCTTGAGCGCATGACGTCACGCATCGAACAATTAACCACGCGTCAGGCGATGTTAAACGAGTTGTTGTCGAGTCAGGATGAAGACCCACTCACCGCGCTTGAAGCCAGCTTAAAAGATAACCTGGGTAGCCGTCTGGCCGCTGAAACGGCATTAACGCAATCAAGGTCTGCGCTCGACAATGTTGAGCTGCGCTTGCGAGAACACGAACAGGCGCGCCTTGAGCACGACAGCGAAGCGCAGAAAAAACGTGAAGCCCTGCAGCAAGAACAAATTGCCAGTCAGGAAGTGCTGGTGCGGCTCAAAACCATTGAAGAGCAATTGGCCGAGCACGAATACGACATTGCTGTTTTAACTGAGCAAATCCCAGAAGGTGCCAGTGTTGAAGCATGGGAAGACGACTTACAAAAGCTTGAGCAGCGTATTTCTCGTTTGGGGCCTATTAATCTGGCAGCCATTGATGAGCTTGCCGAGCAAGAGGGTCGTAAAGAGTACCTCGATACACAGCACGCTGATGTGTCTGATGCGCTTGCAACACTAGAGCACGCGATTGCAAAAATAGATCGTGAAACACGCACACGTTTCAAAGAGACTTTCGATGCGGTAAACACGAAAGTAGAAGAATTTTTCCCACGCCTGTTTGGTGGTGGCAAGGCGTCATTGCAGCTCACCGGCGACGACTTACTCAGTACTGGCGTCAGTGTTTCTGCCCAGCCTCCGGGTAAGCGGGTCAGTAACATTCAGTTGTTGTCGGGTGGTGAAAAAGCGCTCACAGCGGTGGCATTGGTTTTTGCTTTTTTTGAACTTAACCCTTCACCGTTTTGTATGCTCGATGAGGTTGATGCGCCACTCGATGATGCCAATGTGGGTCGCTTTTGCGCACTGGTCAAGGAAATGTCAGAGCGTGTACAATTCATATTCATAACGCACAACAAAGTGACCATGGAAATGGCAGAGCAATTGATGGGTGTCACCATGAACGAGCCCGGAGTATCGCGGCTGGTATCTGTCGATGTTCAAGAGGCCGCCGAGCTTGCCGGCGCGTAACCTAACTATCGCAAACCGTGGGTAAACAATAGATGGAAAATCTTCGCTGGATTTTAATCTTCGCTGGTGTCGCCATACTGGTACTGTTGTACCTGTCAGGCCGACAACCAAAAGCCTCTCGTCGACAAGATGCTGCCCTGAATCGCTCGTCAAAAAGACCTGCTGGTCAGCCGCAAAAAACCGCTGACCCGCTAATGGGTGAAATGGGCGATGATGGCTTCAGCGATCCCCTGGGTGACAATTTGGGCCATAATTTAGGCGACGATTTTGGTTTGGATGACAACAGCGTTGATGTTATGGATGACCCATTACAGCGACCGGGTGGTCAGGCTCCATCAAAAGTGAAGCGCTCATCAACCGACAGCGCCAATACCGGGTTCGGTAGTATCTCGTCAAAAATCGAAGCCATTGGCAGCAAACTGGACCCGCGTCGTCGAGCTCGCGTGGATGCAGTGGCTGTTGACACCGAAAAAGAGTCCCATCAGTACGCCAGCAAAATAGTGTCTTTGCATGTTGTGGCGCCCGAAGGGCAGCTTATGAACGGTGCGCATTTGCTCGAACAGTTCGAGCAACGTGGTTATCACTTTGGCGACATGAATATCTTTCACTCCATGCACGAAGGCCAAACCGTATTTTCGATTGCCAAGCTGGTTATGCCTGGCACCTTCGACGTTAAAGATGTCGATAGCTTTCAAACACCGGGTATCTCTTTGATATTGCAGTTGCCAGGGCCAGTAGCTGCCGATGTGGCCTTTGAAGTGTTGCTAAGCGAGGCTCATGAATTAGCCGATGCCATGGGCGCGACGGTTCTCGATGCTGATCGCAGCACGCTGAGTAAGCAAACCGTGCAACACATGCGTGAAGGCATCTATGAATACATGCACCGCCAGAAATATTTCAGCAGTGTACCGTCTTAAGCCTGTTTTCTTCACGATGAAAAGCGCCACCTTTTCCAGTACCAAGCGTTGAATGCCAAGGCACAAAAAAAGGTAGCGGCACTGCGGGATACGCTTAACGATCACCTCTATCGGTACCACGTGCTTGATGATCCCAGCATCAGCGATGCAGAGTATGACGCACTTTATAAAGAGCTGGAAAAGCTCGAAGCCGACAACCCGGATTTAATCAGTCCCGACTCACCCACGCTGCGCGTTGGAGCCCCACCGTTGGATGGCTTTGAACAAGTCACTCACGCCGTGCCAATGTTGTCCCTGAATAACGCCTTTACGTTTGACGAACTCACGGACTTTGATCGTCGGGTAAAAGAGCGTTTGGAAATCAGCGATAGCGATAAAGTTGGGTATCTTGCCGAACCAAAACTTGATGGGCTTGCCATCAGCCTGCGTTACGAGTCAGGTGTACTGGTGCAAGCAGCAACCCGAGGTGATGGCACAACGGGTGAAAATGTCACTGAAAATATCCGCACCATATCTATGGTGCCGTTAAAGCTACGCACAAAAAAACCACCGCCAGTGCTGGAAGTGCGAGGTGAAGTGTTTATGGACACGGCTGCGTTTGAAAGTGCGAATAACGCGCTGCGAGAAGCAAACGAAAAACCGTTTGTTAACCCCAGAAACGCTGCCGCCGGTTCATTACGCCAGCTTGATTCACGTAAAACAGCTAAGCGCAAGCTCTCTATTTATGTATACAGCCTTGGGGAATTGCAAGGCGTCGATGCACCTGCCGGCCAACTTGAAACCCTTAAATGGTTGGGTAAATTGGGCTTTGCAATTAACCCGGAAATAAAACGCTGTGTTGGTCCAAAGGCGTGTTTTAACTATTACGAGTCCATTTTGAAGCGTCGTCCAGACCTGGGTTACGACATCGATGGCGTCGTGTTTAAAGTGAATGATATGCAACAACAACGTGAGCTCGGTTTCCAATCCCGCGCACCACGTTGGGCCGTTGCTCAAAAATTTCCCGCAGAAGAAGCACAAACTCAGCTAATCGATGTGGAGTTTCAAATCGGCCGCACTGGCGCGTTAACACCGGTTGCGCGACTCGAGCCCGTATTTGTTGGCGGTGTCACCGTTAGCAATGCCACGCTGCATAACATGGATGAAATTGAACGCAAAGATGTGCGACCCAAAGACACGGTTATTGTTCGGCGCGCCGGAGATGTTATTCCAGAAGTTGCTCGTGTGGTATTGGACAAGCGAAAAAAAGGTGCTCGCAAAGTGCAGCTACCCAAAAAGTGTCCAGTGTGTCGCTCACCGGTAGAACGCGCCGAAGGTGATGCTGTGGCGCGTTGCACCGGTGGTATGACCTGTGATGCGCAGCGGCGTGAAGGCATAAAACACTTTGCCTCCAGACGAGCAATGGATATCGATGGATTGGGTGACAAGCTGGTTGAGCAAATTGCCGATGCCGGATTGGTTAGCTCTCTGGATGACTTGTACATGTTAACTGTTGAGCAACTGGCAGAGCTGGAGCGCATGGCCACCAAGTCGGCCACCAATCTTGTGAAGGCCATAGAAGCTTCTAAAAATACGACCTTAGGGCGCTTTATTTTTTCTCTTGGTATTCGTGAAGTGGGAGAAACCGGTGCTGCGAGTCTGGCCGATCACTTTGGGTCATTGGATGCGCTAATGGATGCTGATGAAGCGGCGCTGACTGCAGTGGATGACATTGGCCCCGTTGCCTCTGCAAGCGTGTTAGCGTTTTTTGCACAAAAGGAAAACCGCCGTATGGTCGATGCGCTGATCGAGCAGGGGGTGCATTTCCCGGTTTTTGAAAAAGAAGACGTCGAGCCTGTTTTGGCAGGCAACACCTACGTGTTAACCGGTACGCTGACCAGCATGACAAGAGACGAGGCCAAGCAGCAGCTGCAACGCCTTGGCGCGAAAGTCAGCGGTAGTGTGTCCAAAAAGACCACAGCCGTTTACGCTGGTGCATCACCAGGATCCAAAGTTACCAAAGCAGAAAGTCTTGGCGTGCCGGTTTTCGATGAAGACGCACTGCAAGCGTTGCTCGATAAAAACAATGCGTGAAGCTCATTTATTCAAACAGAGAAAAGGCTGTGTCTGAAACTCAAGTCAATATTGCCATTAACGGTGCGGCTGGTCGTATGGGGCGACAGTTGCTGGCGGCGGTGGCCGAAAGGCCAGATACTCGCATCAGTGCTGCTATCGATGCGCCCGGGCAAGCAAGTATCGGCGTTGACACCAGTGTTTTGTCGGGTGGAGAGGCCACCGGTATCAGTGTTGTCGACTCTGTTGCTGATGCATTAACTAACGTCGACACCATCATCGATTTTTCCGCACCGGCGGTAACCTTGGCCTTACTGGAAGTCATTAAAGGCTCAGATAAACGGATTGTCATTGGTACCACCGGTTTCACCGATGCCCAACTGCGTACCCTTGAAAAAGCGGCCAGTGACATACCTATTGTGTTCGCTGCAAATTACAGTATTGGCGTCACCGTCGCTTTATCCTTGCTTGCTCAAGCGGCTAAAGCTTTAGGCGATGACTACGATGTTGAAATAACCGAAGCACACCATCACCATAAAGTGGATGCGCCATCAGGCACGGCTCTGGCCATGGGCAACGCGGTTGCGGATGCATTGAATCGCGATTTAAAACAGTGCGCTGTTTATGGTCGAGAAGGTATCACCGGTGCACGCGATCCCAAAACCATTGGTTTTGCCACCGTTAGGGCTGGCGACATTATTGGTGAGCACACAGTGTTGTATGCTGGAAACGGTGAACGCCTGGAAATCACCCACAAAGCCAACGATCGAATGACATTTGCTCGCGGAGCAGTCCGCGCGGCGCATTGGTTAAGCACGCAAAGCGCAGGTCTGTACGACATGACTCACGTGCTTGGCTTGAAGCAACACGTTTAAAGTTAAACCGGTAACACAACTATCAAAGGAATATTTTGATAATGGAGATCTACAAATGAATTTTGCAGCTGTTTTTCCAGGGCAGGGATCGCAAAGTGTGGGCATGCTGAAAGAGCTTTCTGACACCCATAGCGCCATCAGGGATACATTTAACGAAGCGGCTGATGTCTTGTCCACTGATTACTGGCAGCTGGCTCAAAACGGACCGGCAGAAGGCCTTGCTGATACGCGAGTTACCCAACCGTTGATGTTTATCAGTGACATCGCCATATGGCGTGCCCTGCAGCAAGCCGGTATGCCTTCACCCACGGTGGTTGCAGGTCATAGCCTGGGAGAATTTGCAGCGCTGGTCGCGTGTGGTGCTTTACCATTTGTTGACGGCTTATCACTGGTCAAACGTCGCGCTGAAATCATGGCCTCAGCAGTGCCAGAGGGTGAAGGCGGCATGGCAGCACTTATTGGTATGGATGACGACGATGTCATTAAAGTTTGTGCTGATACCACTGGCGATCGTATATCAGAGGCAGCCAATTTCAATGCACCGGGGCAAGTGGCTATATCGGGTCATTTTGATGCTTTGGAAAAAACCGTTGCATTGGCGAAGGAACGTGGCGCGCGAAAAGCCATCATGCTGGCGGTGAGTGTGGCTAATCACAGTTCGCTGATGAAACAGGCTGGCGAACAACTGGTGGCGTTAATTGATGACATCAGTTGGAATAATCCAGCCATTCCTATTGTGCAGAATGCGCAGGCCAGTGCACCGGCTGATTTAACTGCACTGCTGGATTCATTACGCTCTCATGTTTTTAGTCCCGTTTACTGGACGCAGTCTGTGCAAACCATGAAATCAACCTACGATGTTGCAAGCGTTCTGGAAGTCGGGCCGGGTAAAGTGCTGTGTGGATTGGGCAAGCGTATTGATCGTTCATTGCCGCACCTACCAACGGAATCACCCGATGCCTTGCAGGCTGCACTGGATGCCATTGCTGTTAGCGCTTAAAGCCTTAGCGTCAAACCAGCAAAAGCCCAATCGTACAAACTTGAGTCAATCGCTATGAATAATCAAATCGTTCTTGTTACGGGTGCCAGTCGTGGTATCGGTAAAGCCATCGCCGACAAATTAGGTTCCGCCGGTGCAACGGTTGTTGGTACGGCAACAAGTGATGCTGGCGCGCAAGCTATCAGTGAACGGTTCAGTGCGGCCGGCATCACCGGTACCGGTATGACCTTCAACGTTAATGATGAAGGCGCAAGTGAAACTTTAATGGCGGCCATTGCAGAGCAATACAGCGCCGTGACGGTGCTGGTAAACAACGCGGGTATTACGCGCGACAATCTCATCATGCGCATGAAGGAAGAAGACTGGGATGCGATCATCGACACCAATCTGAGCAGTGTGTTTCGCCTAAGTAAACTTGCTATAAAGCCAATGATGAAAGCCCGCACCGGGCGCATCATCAATATTGCATCGGTAGTTGGCCAAACAGGTAACGCTGGACAATCAAACTATGCTGCCGCCAAGGCGGGCATGATTGGCTTTGGAAAATCGCTGGCCAGAGAATTGGGTGCGCGTGGCATAACGGTCAATACCATCGCGCCCGGATTTATTGAATCGGATATGACCGATGCGTTGTCGGATGAGCAAAAAGCGCGCATCACCAGTGACATTGCGCTGGGTCGACTTGGCACTCCCGACGATATTGCAGAGGCGTGCTTGTTTTTGGCCTCTGACAAAGCCGCGTACATTACCGGACACACGCTAAGCGTCAATGGCGGCATGTACATGCAATAGCGGCCTTGGCCAGCCAGAGCATGAAGTTGTCGTCAAGATTTTGTCCTGTCAAGCTCAAATGGACGAAATTTGCCATTGAAAATTGGATTTAACACCATAATCTAGTCCTAAGAAGGGTAAAATCTGTGTTGAGCGCGTTGCTAGTGTCTAGTTCTGCTAGCGCTGGCAATGACAGTTCAATACAATAGCGGCGCGGCGCTTGACCGCGACTGAACACGCGGTCAATGATCGCAACATTTTGCGGCATGGATGTAGCCGCCAATTTTTCGGAGGTTAATTCCAAAATGAGCAGTATCGACGAACGCGTCAAAAAGATTGTCGTTGAGCAATTGGGTGTGAAGGAAGAAGAAGTCACTAACAAGGCTTCGTTTGTAGAGGACCTTGGCGCTGATTCGCTTGACACCGTTGAGCTGGTCATGGCGCTCGAAGAAGAGTTCGAATGCGAAATCCCAGATGACGAAGCTGAGAAAATCACGACTGTGCAACAGGCTGTTGATTACGTTAACGCACACATTGGCTAAATTGCCTGATGCGTACCCGCCTCATGCAATTTTGATGTGTGAAGCACCGTCATGAACAAGGACAAGCCGCGCTGCAACCCTTTGGTGCTGCGCGGCTTTGTTTTTTCTGAAGTAAGCACTTTGCTTAACTTTATACTAATCAGAACATAACCAAAGTGGACATCTTGTGGCACATCGTCCTGTGAATAGTAGCCCTGCAAACAATAGTTCTAATGCTGGTTCTAGCAATGGTTCTAGCAGTAAAAGACGTGTTGTTGTCACTGGTCTGGGTCTGGTTTCACCGGTTGGCAACAACGTAAGCGAATCCTGGGAGAACATAAAAGCGGGCGTCTCGGGTGTTCGCCTCATAGAAGACTTCGATGCGTCCAGTTTTAACACGCGTTTTAGCGCTTCTGTCAGAAACTTCAACATTGAAGACTACTTCACCAAAAAAGAAGCGCGCAAAATGGATACGTTTGTGCACTTTGGTGTTGCCGCTGGCATGCAGGCAATCAAGGATGCAGGTTTGGAAGAAACCGATGGACTCGATCTAGAACGCGTGGGTATTGCCATTGGTTCTGGTATCGGCGGTTTACCCAACATAGAAGTGCAACACAAAGCATTGCTCGATGGCGGCGCTCGCAAGGTCTCACCTTTTTTTGTACCCTCCACAATCATCAATATGATCAGCGGTAATTTGTCCATCAAATTTGGATACAAAGGCCCGAACGTCTGTGTGGTTACCGCCTGCACAACCGGCACACACAACATTGGTGATGCCGCCCGAATGATCGAGTACGGTGATGCCGATATCATGATCGCTGGCGGCGCTGAAATGGCCACTTGCCCGTTAGGTCTGGCAGGCTTTGGCGCGTCACGGGCCTTGTCCACTCGAAACGATGACCCGGCCGCAGCCAGTCGACCATGGGACAAAGATCGCGATGGCTTCGTGCTTGGGGATGGTGCTGGGGTCATGGTGCTTGAAGAACTGGAGCACGCCAAAGCCCGAAGCGCCACCATTTACAGTGAAGTGCTTGGATACGGCATGAGTGGCGATGCGCATCACATGACATCACCGTCAGAAAACGGCGAAGGGGCTGCGCGCTGCATGCGAGCAGCGCTAAAAAATGCCAATATCGATGCAGCCGATGTGGGCTATTTAAACGCACACGGTACGTCAACGCCGGCGGGTGACTTGGCTGAAACCATGGCGGTTAAAACCGTGTTTGGAAAACACACAGATTCCTTACTGGTGAGTTCCACAAAAAGCATGACGGGGCACTTGCTGGGTGGGGCTGGTGGGGTGGAAGCCGTGTTCAGTGTATTAGCATTGAAAGACCAGGTTGCACCTCCAACCATCAACCTTGATAACCCGGGAGAGGGCTGCGATCTGGATTATGTGCCGCATAAAAGCCGCTCTGCCAAATTGTCGGTTGCCATGTCAAACTCGTTCGGGTTTGGTGGTACCAACGGTACTTTGATATTCGGTAAGCTCTGATATTCGGTAAGCGTTGATATTCAGTAATGTGTCTGATTGATCGGACGCCGGCGCTAGGCTTTTACATTAACTGATCTTTTTTTAACTGATCTTTCACACTAACTTAAGTAACAACGAAGCACCATGTGGCGATTTCTGATTTTCCTGGTTGTCGTTGCAGCGGTTGGGCTGGGTCTTGTGTACGCGGACTACCAGGGCACCATCGACAAACCACTGCAATTTACCGATGCGCAACGGCAATTCACCATCGAGCCGGGATGGTCTTCAAAGCGTGTCGGCAATGAGCTTCATAAGGCCGGCGTGATTGACAAACCACATTGGTTTTACGCTTATGCTCGCATCAGTGAAAAAGGCATCGGTATAAAAAGCGGGGAATACAATATAACCGGAAACCCAACCACCCCAGAATTAATCGATTTGTTTGTCGATGGTCAAACCGTTCAGTACACGGGCAAGATCATTGAAGGCTCTACGTTCAAACAAGTGCGCGAACGTATGGCAGGCAACAGTCAGCTAACGCAAACCATCGGTGACATGAGTGACGCCGACATAATGGAAGCCATTGGACTGGGCGGACAACACCCCGAAGGTGTCTTTTTTTCCGACACGTACCAGTTTCCCAAAAACACCACCGATCTTGAATTTTTAAAGCGCGCTAACCAATTACTGCAAAAAGTGCTGGACGAAGAGTGGGCGAATCGTGACCCGGATATTCCACTTAAAACGCCTTATGAGGCATTGATTCTTGCATCGATTGTTGAAAAGGAAACGGCCGCTCCAGAAGAGCGACCACTCATTGCTGGTGTTTTTATGTCTCGCTTAAAAATCAACATGCGTCTGCAAACTGACCCAACCGTTATCTATGGCATGGGTGATAGCTATGATGGCAATATTCGCCGAAAAGACTTAACCACTGACACGCCCTACAACACCTATACCCGAGGCGGCTTACCACCCACACCTATATCCATGGTGGGGCGGGAAGCAATAAAGGCGGTGATGCACCCTCAGGACACCACAGCCCTATATTTTGTAGCCAAGCATGACGGTTCAGGTACGCACAAGTTTTCCGAAACCGTTGAAGAGCACAACGCTGCGGTGCGCAAGTATCAGTTGAAAAGGTAAATAAAGTTATGTCATCGCGTGGTCGGTTTATCACCTTGGAAGGGCTTGAGGGCGTTGGCAAAACAACCAATCGCGAATTCATTGAAGCTACGTTGAAAAGCCGCGACATTAACGTCGTGGTCACCCGTGAACCCGGCGGAACCGAACTGGGCGAACAACTTCGTCATCTGCTGCTACACGCTAGCGCGCCGGTGTCCGCCGAGGCAGAGCTAATGATGATGGCCGCCTCTCGCAAGCAACACACAGTCGATGTGATAGAACCAGCCTTGCAGTCGGGCAAGTGGGTGTTGTGTGATCGTTACGCCGATGCCAGTTATGCGTACCAGGGTGGTGGTCGTCAACTGGGTTTGGATGTTGTTGCCAGTTTGCACAGCTTACTAACGATAGACTTACAGCCGGATATCACTTTTTTATTGGATATGCCAATTGCCGATGGATTAAAGCGCATGGCAGCACGCGGCAAACCCGATCGCATCGAACAAGAAGAGCTGGCTTTTTTTGAACGCGCTCGTAAAGCTTATCTGCAACGTGCAGCGCTGCAACCTGATCGAATGAAAGTGGTTGATGCCGGCGCACCCCTTGAGCAGGTGCAAGCTCGAGTCAGTGAGCTGCTGATGCAATTTCTGGATAGCAACAATGGCTGAGCCAACGTCGTTAACGCCTTGCCCACCGTGGTTGCTTGGTCATTGGCAGGATGTTTACAAGCGCCATGAACAGGGCAGCTTACCGCATGCTTTGTTATTTACGGGCATGCCTGGCATTGGAAAAAAACAGTTTGTGCGTTTTGTGGCAGAAGCTTTATTGTGTCGACATACCAATGCGCAAACCGGTGCTTGTGGGCAATGCGATGCATGCGCGCAAATACAAGCCGGCGCCCATGCGGAACTAAAAGTGCTAAATCCAGAGGGCGCTGCCATGAACATCAAAGTCGATGCGGTTCGCGACTTGGTGGTTTGGTTACAACTCTCGGCACCGCGAGACCAATACCGTGTTGCGCTGTTGGACACAGCCGATGCGATGAACCACAACGCGGCAAACAGCTTGCTGAAAACGCTCGAAGAGCCAGGCGAGCGAGCGGTGCTAATACTGGCTGCTGATAAACCCGGTTCACTGCCGGCCACGGTTCGCAGTCGGTGCCAAAGCACCAATTTGACCTTGCGTGACCAACCCGCGGCCATAAACTGGCTGACTGAGCAAGGAATCAGTGATGCCGCAGAGCAGCTCGTGCATGCCAATGTTGGTCCGCTTGTGCTGGTGGAGCGCAATTCGGGCGAGTGGCAGGCTTCCCGGCAAGCGCTGCAAAAAGCCTGGCTTGATTTATTCCTGATGCGAGCCAGCATTGGCAAAATTGTTGATTCTGTGTCTGACCTTCCAACCACACAGTGCCTGAGTCACTTCTCACACTGGGCCATGCTGGCCAACAAAAAACACCTTAACCTGCCAATTGGCGCGGATCCTGCCACCACCGAACTAGTGTCGGAAGTCCATCAGGGGCTGGATTCTGAGCAGTGGTTCTCACTTTATGATCGAATGCAGGCTTTGTATCGATCTGACAGTGCGAGCTTTAAAACTCAGACTGTGCTCGAAGGACTTTTTGCCGATATAAGAACCATGACCAAGGCTTAAAGGTGTCACATGACCGAACAAACCCGCAAGGGCATAATTGCTTTCTCCATCACTGACCGTGGTGCGTTGTATTCGTCGTACATGTC
>CALHOI010000031.1 GCA_938035525.1 uncultured Granulosicoccaceae bacterium | reverse complement strand
CACAATGGGGTTGTGGGGGTCATAGGTTCGAATCCTATCGTCCCGACCAATTAATGAACATCAAAATGGCGCATGTGTATTAGCCAAGCTACATTGCCTCAACTACTCGTTGCTTAATCGCTGTTGGGTTAATTAGATAATTCCCTCCCATCCATTTTAGCTCCATCCTTCTGCCTAAAATTCTGTTTAATACCCAGCAGAACCCAAAGGGCGCATCTCAACTAAACAGCGTCAGCTACATACAAGTGTTGGCAGTGCATACACCAACCGCTAGCGGACCGCTTTCAGGCATCATTAATGTCACCGGATTCACACGTGCCCGTACCAACAAAAACAACATAAAATTTGGCGACATTAATGACAACTGCGTGGTGCTTTCTCACACGCTACCGGTAAGCCAAGTGAAAGCCAAGACGTTTTCTGTGCAGGTTGACGCTCGTAAGGTTGGCATCAATGGCCGGTGCGCATTTTATACAGATTGAATCGGTACCAACATAAACGCATACTTGAGAGCTGCTTACGTTGACCGTAACGATGACGGGCTAAAAAAATAAAATGCAATAGCACGGAAGGGCCATCGGTCATCATTGCGATTTCATGAAATCGTTACCGCTTTGCGATAAACTCGGCTGCAGTAGGTGTCGTCGTTCTGACACGGCGTGACACCACAAGGCATCGGGAGTGGTGCATCATAATTCATAAGTCGCTTGTATATCTCATGATTATTCGCCAGGTTGGCCTGATACTGCTTTTATCTCTACTGTCTTTTGCCTCGTTCGGGGCGACCCAATACGGCCTCAATGAAACAGACTGGCGTGTAGCCGATAACAATCCAGCGGGTGCCACGGTTGGGTTTGCAGAAGAGCCCTTGTTGGACAGGGCAGTGGTTATAACCTCCGGCGCTGCACGATCCAACTCATATATGGTCGGTGGGACCAACGCCTCTTCTGGCTGGAACAACACGGCCGAGCACATCATAAGCTGGAACCTAAAAACAACCGAAAACGCCAATGTCTTTGTGCGTGTGGATACCGCTTTGGGCTGGCGATACATTTACTATAACCAAGCCACAAAGAACAATGGGCTTAATAGTTCGGGTCGATACATTCATAACGGACTGGGGGCATCGTTTAAAGATGGCCAATGGCATACCTGGTCGCGGGATCTTGCTGCCGATTTAGTCGCTGCCGAGCCTGGCAATCAATTGCTTGCGGTCAATGGCGTTGTTATACGTGGCAGTGTGCAAATTGATGGCATCACACTCAGTGCCGACAACATAGCACCGCAGTCAGTCATCACCACTACTCAGTATGACATCGCTATTGGCGATGAGCTCACGCTGGACAGCCAAGACAGCATTGACCCGGACGGCGCTGTGTATGAATACATTTGGCGAAACGCATCGGGCACCGTAATTGGGAATGCCACCAAGTGGCAAGGTGTCATTACCGATTCTGGCACACATGATTTCTCGCTTGATATTGTCGATAACTTCAGCCAAAGCGCGATCACCACTGTTTCTATAAATGCTGTCGATGTATCTCAACCAACTGTCTACAGCGATGCAGAAGGTGGAACCCTTCATGATTGGCGTGTAGCGGATAAAACGCCAGAAGGCGCATCTGTTTTAAATGTTGCTGACCCGGATAATGCGCAGAACCGTGTCATACAAACAGCTGGCACAGGAACACAAAACTCATTCATTCTTGGCAATACCAACCCAACAAGGGGTTGGAACAACACATTACAAACTAATATCACTTGGCGAAGTAAGGCCGATGAGAACTTTCGTGTTTACGTGCGCGTAACCACACCCGCGGGTTGGCGCTATCTTTGGTATGACTCAAGAAGCATTGATGTGCTGGAAAATGCGAACGGTAACTACATTCATCATGGCTTGGGTACGGATGCACGAGATGGCCAATGGCATACGTACACCCGAGATTTACTGGCCGATTTACAAGTCGCTCAACCCGATAACACCATTACCGGTGTGCACGCGATGATAATTCGAGGCAGCGTGCTCATTGACGATGTGGCCTTGCTTGGTGATGTCGAAGAACCACCACCGCCGCCGCCTCCACCTGTTCCCGTTACGCCGGTTAACGTCAGCCCGGTTGTCGATACGCAAATAGAGTTAGGCGCAACACAAACGTTTACCTGGGAAGCGCAAAGCGTTGCGCAGGCCTATGACTTTCATTTGTTTGACAGTGTCTCAACCGACCTGACATTGATCAATGAGATTGATCCTGCAACGGCCTGCGATGCCAACACCTGTTCGCTGGATGTGGCGATAGAGCTTCCGGTTCACGATAGCCATGCATGGCGGGTGCGGGCGAAAAACACCAGTGGTATCAGTTCTTGGTCGCGCAGTGAATTTGATGTTGTGGAACCGCTAACGTCTTCGCCCCTAATGCCGGTGATAACAAGGCCTGCCAACGACGAGAGTTTTGCACCAGAGGACTTCATTGTTGTGCAGTGGCAAGCTGATGCTTCGGCCCGTACTTATGACTTTGGGATCTACGATCCAGCCACAGATACAACGACCTACAACCCGGCGTACGACGCGCTCGATATTTGCACCGTCACCACATGTACGCTGAGTAAGCAAAATGATTTGCCCATTGCAGACGGTTACGTTTTTCGCATCCGCGCCAACAACCGGCTTGGTAGCTCTGACTGGTCTGAAGTCAGCATTAACATAGCTGAGCCCATTACTACACCACCAGCCATACCCAGTAATATCAGCCCGGATGTGGGCGTACAATTAGTTGAGGGGCGTGAAGTTGAATTCTCATGGAGTGCCAGTGAGTTAGCGGCAAGCTATGACTTTCACTTCTTTGATAATGTCTCGAAGGGCTTGCAGTTTAGCAACGACTTATCAGCTGAAGACTATTGCTCTGAGAACATCTGTCGTTTTACCACGTCGGTGAATCTGCCTGTGTTTAATAATCATGCATGGCGGGTGAGCGCATCCAATGCCGCGGGTAAATCCAACTGGACTCGCTCAGTATTCGACGTTATCCCGGTTCCTGATCTAACACCAGCGACACCGGTGAATGTTCTACCGGCGGTCAATGCAGTATTGACACCGGGCAGCACGCAGTTATTTAACTGGGAGCCTGTCGGTGGTGCGCAAACATACGACTTTCACTTGTACGATGTTATAGAAGGCGAGTCACCGTTTGTGATTGGATTGAATGCAAACGATATTTGTGATGCGTCGTTGTGCGAATACCAAACCGACATTATGTCTACCGTTGCGATCGGTCATGCCTGGCGCGTGCGCGCTGTTAATGAAGAAGGTACATCTGCATGGTCGCGCTCAGAATTTACGGTTCGTGATCAACAAGGTAACGAGCCTCTGGCCAGCTTCACTGCATCAACGGTGTTTGGGCCTGCGCCACTGTTGGTTAACGTCGATGCATCCAATGCCAGCGACGTGGTTGGTATCACCGACTATCAATGGGACTTTGCCGGCTTAAACAACATTCAAGGCCCGGATGCAGTCACCGCCAGCCATGAATTTTTATTACCTGGCAATTACACTATTACGCTAACCGTTTCCAATGCAGCCGGTTTAACTGACACAGCATCTATCGAGGTTACGGTGACCGAAGGTATGCCGGCCAACGCACCCAGCAAAGAAGAAGCCGCCAGATTGTTAGCACAAGCTTCGTTTGGTGCGTCTAGCATTGCCATTCAACAAGTGCGGCAATTGGGAATTGAAGGCTGGATTGATGCGCAGTTGCAGTTACAAGGGCCCGATCACCTGGATTACGTGACGTCCTATTCCAATGGCAGTAACCGGGACGCACGACATGAAATCTGGTGGCTTGATGCAGTCGATGGAGAAGATCAACTGCGGCAACGTGTTGCGTTCGCGTTAAGTCAGCTGCTGGTGGTTTCAGATGTGGGCTTTACGCTTGGAAATGCACAGTATGGTGTCACTAATTACTACGATATTTTAAGAAAAAATGCGTTTGGCAATTATCGTGAGCTATTAGAGCAGGTAACGCTTAACCCTGTCATGGGTATTTATTTAAGCATGTTGCAAAACGACAAAGGCTCGCCTACTGCAGGTACTCGAGCAGATGAAAACTATGCTCGTGAAGTGTTGCAGCTGTTCAGCATAGGCTTACATAACCTAAATATCGATGGCAGCCGTTCTGGCGGTAATACGTTCACTCAGGACCAAATAGAAAATTTTGCGCGTGTGTTCACCGGGTGGAACTATAAAAATGCAGGTCAATGGGATAGACGCTTGTTTACGGGGCAAGACTTAATTAACCCAATGGAAGCATTCGAAGATCGCCACGACACCGATGCAAAAACGTTACTCAATGGCATGGTTATTCCGGCGGGTCAAACAGCACGAGCTGACCTTGAGATGGCATTAGACAATATTTATGCCCATCAGAACCTGGCTCCGTTTGTCAGCATGCATTTAATTAAACAGTTGGTGACCAGTAACCCATCGCCAGCCTATATCAGTCGGGTTGCGTCGGTTTTTAACAATAACGGAAATGGCGTAAAGGGAGACCTTGCAGCAACGGTCAAAGCCATTTTAATGGACGCAGAGGCGCGCAATCCGCAAAACCTGCAAGGCTATGGCAAGCTTCGCGAACCTGTGCTCAGGCTAAGCCATTTGTGGCGAGCTTTCTCTGTAACGCAAGGTAATCAGAGTGTTCGTGGTGAGTACAACACTTACTCCCCCGCGCTCAGAGATCTGGAAACCATAACCGGGCAAGCGGTGCTGCGTTCTTCATCGGTGTTCAATTTCTTCAGTCCCAGTCATTCGCCCAGCGGTCCTGTGCAGAATGCACAATTGGTGGCACCAGAATTTGAAATATTAACTGACACTAATATGCTCAGCACGGCCAGTCGTATTAATAGTCAGATTCACCGACACTACAAACAGAACCCAACCAGCAGTGAGTTGAACCCGTCTTATCTGGATTTTGCTACAGAAATCGAGTTGGCTGAAAATCCGCAGGCTTTACTCGATCACTTATCGTTACTGTTACTCAGTGGCGATATGCCAGATGCGCTTAATAATGTGCTGTTGTCGCACCTTCAGTCACTACCCGATAACGATACTGGTTATCGATTGCGCGTACAGGATGCCATATCGCTGATGGTTGCATCGCCTGAATACTTGGTACAAAAATAATGAAGCATTCAAAAAGCAAAGTGAATATGAAACAGCGTCATTCACGTCGACGTTTTTTAGGTCAGGTTGCCGCTGCCAGCGTACTGGGTTCTGGCATGGGCTCTATGAATGGCAAACTGAGCTTGATGGGCTCTGCCTTGGCAGCGCAAGGTGACTACGCTGCGTTGACCGATTACAAAGCGCTGGTGTGCGTATTTTTGTACGGTGGCAGTGATTCATTCAATATGTTTGTGCCGACCGACCAGGACCTGTACAACAACTACGCGCAAAGTCGTGGCAGCCTGGTTGTTGCTAAAGAATCTTTATTAGGCCTGGGTAGCGAGACTGGCATTGGGTTTAACCCCAATTTGGCAAAAACACATGCGTTGTTTGAATCCGGGCAATTGGCGGTTGTGGGTAATGTGGGCAATTTGATTAAGCAGGTTGATAAGGCTGACTATCTATCACAATCCAATGATGTGCCGGCCGACCTGTTTGCACACAATCATCAACAGGAGCAATGGCTCAAAGGCTTAAGCAGTTTGCCGAGCTCATTGGTAGGCACGGGCTGGGGCGGCCGCATGGCTGACTTGCTGGCAGAGGCCAATGACAACACCAAGTTACCGCCGACGTTTTCGCTGGGCGGTAGTAACCATTGGTTGCCGGGGAACGCCAGTACGCCCATTAGCTTAAATACTAATACTGGGCTTAATCCCATCGCACACATGAACCTAAGCAGTGGTTCATTAAGTGCAGCGCGTGCCAATGTGCTCTCGCAAATTTTATCGCTGCCTAACGACAACGTACTTGAGCAACAGGCGGCCCTTTCCAGTGCACGCAGTATTTCCAGTGCTGATGAAATCATCAGCGCGCTTGGCGTTACCGATACGATTCAATCGCCTTACAACACCAGCAGTAAATTGGCGAAACAACTTCGAATGGTAGCGCGCTTAATTGCCAGCCAACAGGCATTAGGTATGCAACGGCAAATATTTTTTGTTGGTATGGGTGGTTGGGACACACACGATAATCAATCGGTCCGTTTAAATGCGTTGATGGCAGAGCTGGATGAATCCATGAGTGATTTTTATGCCTCACTGCAATCATTGAACATGGAAAACGCCGTAACCACATTTACCGCATCAGATTTTGGGCGTACTTTAACGGTCAACGGCGATGGCTCCGATCATGGCTGGGGAGGGCACTACATGGTTATGGGTGGTGCGGTGCAAGGTGGTCAGTTATACGGTCAGCTTCCCAGCTTCGTTATCGGAAGCGATGACGACACAGGTGATAAAGGTCGAGTGATACCGTCGTTGTCGATCAATCAATTTGGTGCATCACTGGGTTCGTGGATGGGCATTTCAGACAATGACCTTGCCAGTGTATTTCCTGACCTGGCGAACTTTGGCAGTGACTGGAAAGATAATCTGGCGTTATTTACGTAAGTACTAAATAGAGTAAATTTGATCATCCGGCATGCAGCCGGTACAGTTGCTCATAAGCGTGCCTTTTACTTGCCGTTAACAAGTGGTTCAGTCTAGGGGTTTAGTAGTGAACAGACGACTGTTTCTTCAGCATAGTGCGCTAACCGCAGCAAGTGCGGTCAGCGCTTTTTCATTGCCGCGTCAATCTTTATTTGCAAAAGAGACCAAATTTGCAAAACAGACAAACGCCAGCGTAATTGACATGACGGCAAAGCCCGGCAGAGTCAAAATAGTTGGTCCTGATTTGGCTGCCACTGAGGTGTGGGGTTTTAACGGCCAGGTGCCCGGCGTGCCTATAAGAATCAAAGCAGGTGAGTCGGTTAATGCCGTGGTTGGGAATGCGCTTCATGTTCCTACTGCAGTGCATTGGCATGGCATACGGTTACCCAATGCCATGGATGGTGTTGCCGGGCTGACTCAAGCAGCCATACAGCCGGGCGAATCCTTCCATTATCAATTTACGCCACCTGATGCAGGCACGTTCTGGTATCACTCACACGTTAACGCTTATGAACAGGTTGGGCGTGGGCTGTATGGTCCGCTCATTATCGAAGAGGAATCACCGCCCGTGGTAGATCGGGATATCGTCTGGATGATTGACGACTGGCGGTTACGAAAAGATGCGTCCATCGTTAATGATTTTGGGTCAGGTCATGACAAATCACACACTGGTCGCATCGGAAACGTTCCAACGGTAAACGGCCGGTATCGAGATATTTTCAAGGCGCGCTCTGGTGAGCGCATTCGCCTGCGATTAATTAATGCTTCAAACGCGCGAAATTTTGCATTGACGTTTGGCAAGCTCAGCCCGTCCGTCATTGCTATTGATGGACAAGCTGTAAAGCCGTTTTCGGTAACGGAACCAATCGTCATTGGTGCTGCAGGCCGGGTTGACCTTATATTGGATATGACTGGTGAGCCGGGTTCAATGATGTCGGTAGTCGATAACTTTTATCGCGAACCGTTTAATCTAATCAAAATCGTTTACGAAAAAGAACCATTAAGGGATTCAGCATTAAGCAGTCCTATAGCGCTGGCCGCGCCAACAATACCCGAACCCGATCTGTCAAACGCACTTGCACTTGAGGTGAATATTGCAGGCGGTGCCATGGGTGGCCTTCGGCAAGCAAAGTTTAATGGTGAATGGATGGGCCTGCGTGAAATAGCCCAGCAAGGGTATGTTTGGGCGATCAATGATGTTGTGGGTAACAAACTTGATATGCCGCCTTTAATTGATACTCAAAGGGGGCGCTCTGTTCATTTGACCATACACAATGAAACCGCCTTTCCTCATCCAATGCACCTGCATGGCCATCACATGAAACTACTGTCTGTGGATGGACAACAGCCTCTGCCCGAACCTCATTGGGTAGACAGTCCCTTAGTAATGCCACGTCAAAGCGTGGAACTGGCCTTTGTGGCAGATAATCCTGGTAAGTGGTTGTTTCATTGTCATGCGCTAGAGCATCACGCGGCTGGGCTTGGCGCTCTGGTGCAGGTCACATAGAATTCATCGACTAGTGCACGATTACCTGAGGCTCGCGCGAAGCCGTGGTATACCAGTGCGAACAGGTAGACACAACAGGTGTTTTCCTCACGATGTGATAGATATTGCCAAATCCAATTACCTGATTGTGCGTAAACTGGGGTTACAGTTTATTCAGTTTTTTGAATACAAGGTTATTGCTGACTAATGGCGTTCATACTGCGTAGATTTACTGACGGAGTTGCTTTCTTTTGAATCGAGTTGGCAAATTTACACGAGTATTTAATCCATGTTCACAGAACTATTAATGAAAAATCCGTTCATTTCATTTGGGTACATATACTGAGGTTTGTGAAACAACGTCCTTTTTGGCTTCGATCAGTGCGCATTATCACCGTTTTTGAAGGCTCAATAAGCCGTAAAACGCGTAGTTTTACTGAGCACTTGTGAGTGGATTTCAACGATATAAACGCATTGCAAAAGTGACAGTTTTTGATACGATAGCCGAGTGGTATTTTAAGTCTCTATAAGCTTGTTTATAGGCTTGCAAGAGAGGCTTGAAAAGGGCCTGGCAAGCTAAAATATCAGCGTAAAATTGTGACACATTGTGTCTTGAAACAGTCTCATCGAACGTTGTGCCCTCAGAGCAAGTGTTGTGAAATCTGTTGCTCGGGTTAAGCCGTTTTTTAAACTGCATAGTGTCTAAATCAAGTTGTGATTTTTATATTAAGTAATGTAAAACTGTATCGCTGAATCTGTGTCGTAGATTGCAGTGTGGCGTAGAATACAAAAAGCTTGCTGGCTAAGAGTTAGCAGACTAAGTTTCATTTAGCAGGCCGACGCGCATTTAATGTGCGCAATTTAATATGCATTTGTGACGAGTGCGTTAACAAAGGTAGTCCCGTGAAAAACAAAATAATAGTCCTTGAAATTAACGAAGTACCGAATCGCGTAATCGACTCGTACATTCAAGACAACCCATCTTCACATTGGGCTTCTATCGTAAAGCGTTCTGCGCGTTTTACCGCTGCCACCCCAGACACCATCCAACTGCACCCTAAAATCAGCTGGCAAACATTTCATCGTGCTGTGCCAGATCAACAGCACGGGTTCGTTGAATATAATCAAACCGAAGCAGAAGGCAAAGATCATTACCCGCCGGTTTGGGAACTGATCAGTGATGCTGGCAAAGAGGTTGGTGTTGGTGCCTCAATAGGCTCTTATCCAGTACCGGAAAAAACCGACAACGTTGCCTTTTATTTGACTGACCCTTTTGCGCCAACATTCGAAACTGTGCCAGATCACTTGAGCTCTTTTCAACGCTTAAATAACATGGCTGTTCAACGCTCTGGTCGCAATGTTCGCCGAGGCGGCTTCGGATTATCCGAAGTTAGTTCACTGCTGTTTAACCTACCGCGATTAGGAATTTCAGTTTCCACTATCACCAAAACCGTGAAGCAGCTCATCGCTGAGAGACGAAACAGCGTAAGAATTGTCAGACGTCGCAACATACAAGCGCTAATGACATTTGATGTGGTGTTCAAACAGGTCAAGAACAGTAAGCCTGATTTTTCAACGATTTTTGCTAATCACGTGGCGGCCAATATGCATCGTTACTGGGCTGCAAAGTTTGAAGACGATTACGAGGTTAATCGTATGCCCAGAGAATGGCGCGACACGTACTCTGGTGAAATTGACGCAGCGATGGATGAAGCGGATTACATGATGGGCCGGCTCGATAAGTTTGCCAAGGCAAACCCTGAGTACACAGTCATGGTTATCGCGAGTATGGGCCAAGAAGGTATTGAGCACGAGCCAATTCATAATCAGCTAATCATTGGCGACTTCGACGCGTTTATGCACTCGCTTGGTTTCGGTTCCTCTGAGTACGAAAAACTCACCGGTATGGAGCCAGAGTATGTTGTCGAATTCAAAAACGCTGATGGTCTTGAGAAGTTCAAGCAAATATGTGGTGGTATGGATATCAATGGCCAGAGGCCCATCGTCAAGCCAATTAATGACAATCAATGTGCATTCCTTGTGTTCCAGAACAACATCGACATCAGCGACATCACTGTAGGTAACAAAAACGTGAGCCTCACCGATGCTGGTTTGGTCATAGATAAAATTCAGGACATGAGTGGTTCAACTGCTCAGCACATTCCGGGTGGATGTTGCTTTGTATTCAATGGCCGTGACGACTTGTCCGCACATTCCAATTTGGATATAGAGCACAATCTTGTTGCCGTGACGTCTTCTGTTTTGTCTGCACTCGATATCGAGCCTGCGCCTTACATGCAAAGCCCGATACCAGCAATTGTTGATGCATTGCAAGGCAAAACAACGCCTGCTCAAACAATGGCTACACCCGCGCCAATGAGTGCAACCCAACCGGCCAGAGAAACAGCATCCGTTAGCTGATTAGCACGCCAGGTTCATTATTGCTACATGTTTTCACCTCATGAGCGAGCGTGTGTCCATAAAATGACGTGAATGGCGTGTAGAATACTCGCCACCAAGGCGTTGTCATCGCAGCGTTAATGGGCGCATCGCAATGGAATCTTTGCCAAGAGTCATGTCAAACCGTAACTGCGTCACATTTGTCGATGTTAGCGGTAGTGTGTTTTAGCGTTAAAACGTAATTATTGTGCTTAAGCCATTTGTAACTGTTTAATCAGACGCTTATTTTGCTTAACCATTTCGCATTTTGGCCGATTAAGTAGTGGATACAGATGGTACCTTTGGAGCCTAACATGCACGCAGACGAGCTGCGTACGGCCATTCACCGAGTGGTTGAAGTTCTCAATAAAGCCGACATACTGGCTGTTGTTAAGGAATACCGCACTGCACAGGGAGATCAGCGCGCGGTTGCCGCTGCGCGGCTGGGACACTCTGGCGCGGTCATCATGGAGAACATGGATAAATTCTCGCCGGCCGAAAGGACCGTTGCGAAATGCATGTTTCTGGACAGTCTGGGCACCACTCAGTACTGGCAAAGTTTATTAGCGTCAGCCGCCGATCCGCGTAAAAACGCAGCAGAGCTGGTGCACTTGTTTAGTCGAGTCATGTTTGCATCGACACACTTGCCTAACCTGGCAAACTTGCTTGGTCAGGTTAACAGCTCCACATCGGCAACCACTGCCACGTTGCCTGTGGCCGGCGAGGCCTTGCTGGGTATTCGATTAAGTGATGCCGGAGAGCGCGCCTCAGATCCTGATCGCATTGCCCGCTCAATCGATGGTATCGATATGCTGTATTCGGCATGCGCCAGTATTGCACGCAAGCCTGCCATGGATTTACGCCTGGACAGCATCAGCGGCAAAGATACTCGTGACATTCACTTTATGGGTGAACGAGACAGTGTCGCAGCGGTCAGTGCGGTTATCGCATCCATTCCCGATGCGCTTGCGCAGTTGCACCCAGACGACGACATCGATTTAGATGAGCTGGTTGCATCCTTACCCATATTCGAAGACCTGAACACATTGGCAAATCTGGGTACCTTTACGCCAACCGATTTAAAAGACATCAGCGAAACCATGCACCAAGGCGCTATGCTTATTCTGGAAAGCGGTGTGGTTCTGGTAGAGAACAATAGTGCGTCTGACTCGGCTGCGGCGCAAATCGAAGCATCGGTACAGATGCGTCCGGGAGCCAGCAATGTTGCGGCCACACGCTCGCAGCGTAATGGCAATGCAGCACCACCTATCTTAAACAAGCGCCCCAACGGTGCGGCGCAACAGCCAGCCGAGCGTGACGAACACTACGAGCGTTACCTTCGCGAACGTGCTGCCATGCAGCGAGGTGCTGGTCAGGCGAATGGTGCGGGTATACCGCCACAAGCGGCAGCCGATCAGTCGTCTGTTGATGTTGACGAACTACTTAAAAATTTGGGTCGTTCCAGAGACCGATGATGTTTAAGCACCGTTCCCCTTGATTCAAAAAGAGCCTGATTTAATCAGGCTTTTTTTTGCGTGTCTGTTTGCACAGATATTTTAATATCCTCAGAATTAGCACTGAATGCGAGTTGAGCTGATAGCAGATTCTTAACTAGCTTGCAATGCAATGATATAGTGGGCGCTGAGGAGTCAATCGATTTCTTTCGGTTGCTACGCATAAGCGCTGATGGCCGAAAACACCAATGAGGAGTAGGCATGAAAATCATATTGTTAACTTGCAAAGCTGTTTTTCTAGCGCTGGTAATGGCATTGATCTGTGTGTCATCCGTGTCAGCCAGTGATGGGGTGCATAAGGTTGCTATTCACGTCGATGACAACGACCCGGCCAGAATGAACATGGCTTTAAACAATGTCGCTAATGTTAAAAAATATTATGACTCTATAAATGAAAAGGTTGAAATAGAAGTGGTTGCTTATGGTCCTGGTTTACATATGCTACGAGCAGACACCTCACCAGTAATAGATCGTATATCGCTAATGTCATTAGAGATTGAAGACTTAACTTTTTCAGCTTGTGGAAACACACACTCCGCCATGACAAAAAAAGCTGGTAAAGAAGTTAAATTGGTTGAAGAGGCCAATATGGTTCCTTCTGGCGTAATCCAGCTCATCACATTGCAAGAGCAGGGATATGCTTACATAAGGCCGTGATAGTAGTCATAAAAAAGCCTGATTTAATCAGGCTTTTTTATTCATGAACAAGAGTAGGGCAACCACCAGTAATTAGACCAGTACGTTTCGTGCAACGGAGGACACATTAGCTGGATGATGAGCGACGTGTCAGACTTAGTGGGGATGAGGCACTCAGGCCGAAAAAACGTCAACCTGAGATTTATATAAGCCTTTGAAAAAGATGGCTCCCTGGGGCGGGCTCGAACCACCGACCCAATGATTAACAGTCATTTGCTCTACCAACTGAGCTACCAGGGAACTGAGCCGACAATTGTAGTGTGCCTGTGGCGCCGGGTCAACATCAAAGTGGGTGTGTGCAGGAAAAATGCCAGCAGTAGCGTATAATTAGTGCTCCAGACGTCACCCACGGCCACAATGTCCAAAGTCTTTGACCTGCAGACCAAATTTGCCCCGGCTGGACAGCAGCCAGCGGCAATAGAGTCTCTGTGTTCGGGCATTGACGACGGGCTGGCCTATCAAACCTTACTGGGGGTCACCGGGTCTGGCAAAACCTTCACCATTGCCAATATTGTTCAAAAGCAGCAGCGACCTGCCATTGTGCTGGCACCCAACAAAACACTGGCCGCCCAGCTGTACGGCGAGTTTAAAACCTTTTTCCCTAACAACTCGGTTGAGTATTTCGTGTCGTATTACGACTACTACCAACCCGAAGCTTACGTGCCGGCCAGCGACCTGTATATCGAAAAAGACTCTTCCATTAACGAGCACATTGAACAAATGCGACTCTCAGCCACCAAGGCGCTGTTTGAGCGTAAGGACACTATCATTGTGGCCACCGTATCGTCCATTTATGGCTTGGGCGACCCACAGCAATACCATCAGATGGTGCTGCATTTGTCGCGAGGTGAGGTCATTGATCAACGCGCTGTGTTGCGTCGTCTGGCCGAGCTGCAATACGAGCGCAACGATGTCGAGCTGCGACGTGGAACCTATCGGGTACGTGGTGAAATCATTGATGTGTATCCAGCCGACTCAGACCGCGAGGCCATTCGGGTAGAGTTGTTTGACGATGAAATTGAATCGCTGAGTTATTTTGACCCGTTAACTGGCGAGTCTTCTCGCAAGGTGCCGCGATTAACCATTTACCCTAAAACGCATTACGTGACGCCACGTGATCGACTGCTGGCAGCTGTTGAAGAGATAAAAGTAGAACTCAAAGAGCGACTTGAAGAACTGCAAAAGGCCGGCAAGCTGGTGGAAGCCCAGCGCCTGCAACAGCGCACGCAGTTCGACATGGAAATGATTTACGAACTGGGTTATTGCTCGGGCATTGAGAATTATTCTCGCTATTTATCCGGTAGAGGGCCGGGTGAGCCGCCACCGTGTTTGTTCGACTACCTGCCGCAGGGCAGTTTACTTTTTATAGACGAAAGCCATGTCACCGTGCCACAGCTTGGCGCTATGTATAAAGGTGATCGATCACGAAAAGAAAATCTGGTCAATTTTGGTTTTCGGCTTTTATCTGCACTGGACAATCGCCCGCTTAAGTTCGAAGAATTTGAATTGCTGGCACCGCAAACGGTGTTTGTTTCGGCAACACCGGGTGACTACGAAGGCAATCATTCTGATGCAACCGTAGAACTGGTTGTGCGCCCAACTGGTTTGGTTGATCCACAAGTGGAAGTTCGACCAGTTAAAACGCAAGTGGATGATGTGCTCTCAGAAATCAACAAACGTGTCGAAATTAATGAGCGCGTGCTTATCACCACACTGACCAAGCGCATGTCAGAAGATTTAACCGACTACCTGTCCGACCACGGCGTTAAAGTGCGGTACTTGCATTCAGACGTCGATACGGTTGAGCGCAGTGAAATTATTCGCGACTTACGACTGGGTGTGTTCGATGTGATTGTTGGCATCAACTTGCTAAGAGAGGGGTTGGATATGCCAGAAGTGTCACTGGTGGCGATTCTTGATGCTGACAAAGAAGGTTTTTTGCGCTCGGAGCGCTCACTGATTCAAACCATTGGACGCGCTGCGCGAAATTTATCAGGCAGGGCTATCCTTTATGCAGATCGCGTTACAGGTTCAATGCAGCGTGCTATCGATGAAACCAACCGTCGCCGCGAAGTGCAACAGGCCTTTAACGAGGAACACGGCATCACGCCGGTGGGCATAAAAAAATCAGTGCAGGATGTCATGGAGGCTGGAGAGGCGCCTGGTAAAGGACGTGACCGGCGTAAGGGTCGTAGCAAAGCGTCAGAGCCGAAGGAAGATTACAGCTCATTGAGTACCGCTCAGGCCACCAAGAAAATGAGCCAGATCGAGAAGCAAATGTACGAATGTGCTCGAAACCTGGAGTTCGAGCAAGCTGCGCAGTTACGCGACCAGCTTGAGCAACTGCGTGAAAATGTTTTTAAAGGAGAAGAAAAAGTGGTCTGAAGCGGCTTTTCGCACCATTTTACGAAGATTTTAGTGTCGTCGGGCTTGGAATTCGTGCCCGAGGCCGATGTCATAAATAGAACTGCAATTTAATATTTTGCGCCCACAGTGGGTGCCGAACAGAGGAAATACCATGCTTGAAGCATATCGACAACACGTAGAGGAACGCGCCAAGCTTGGCGTTGTGCCACAGCCATTAAACGCAGAGCAAACTGCGGACTTAGTTGAACTGCTTAAATCGCCACCCAAAGGTGAGGAAGACTTTATTGTCGATTTGTTGGAAAACCGCATTCCCGCCGGTGTTGATGAATCAGCGTACGTAAAGGCCGCGTTCTTAACCGCTGTTGCCAAGGGTGAAGCCAACTCACCACTCATCGACAAAGTGCGTGCCGTCGAATTACTGGGCACCATGCTTGGTGGCTATAACATCGTGTCGCTTATTGAATTCCTGGACAACGAAGAACTGGCTCCGGCGGCAACAAAAGCGCTATCGCACACGCTGCTGATGTTTGAAGCGTTCCATGATGTAAAAGAAAAAGCCGACGCTGGTAACGCGCATGCTAAAACCATCATGGAATCATGGGCTGATGCCGAATGGTTTACAGCACGCCCAGAGGTACCCAAGAAAATCACGGTTACCGTATTTAAAGTACCCGGCGAAACCAATACCGATGATTTGTCACCTGCAGAAGATGCCTGGTCTCGCCCCGATATCCCGTTGCACGCGAAAGCCTTCCATAAGTTTCCTCGTGAAGGCCTGACTGATACCCCCATTGACGAAATAGAAGCCTTAAAAGAAAAGGGCCACCCGGTGGCTTATGTGGGTGATGTTGTTGGTACGGGTTCTTCGCGAAAGTCCGCCACCAACACGGTGCTGTGGTTAACCGGTGAAGACATCCCCCACGTGCCAAACAAACGTGAAGGTGGCATTTGTATCGGGACAAAAATTGCGCCGATCTTTTTTAACACCATGGAAGATTCGGGTGCCTTACCCATTGAGTGCGATGTTTCTGGCATGAACATGGGTGATGTTATTGACATCCATCCATACGATGGCAAAGTGACGCGCCACGACAGCGACGAAGTGGTGGCCGAATTTGAACTCAGCACCAACGTCTTGCTTGATGAAGTGCGTGCCAATGGCCGTATTCCACTGATTATTGGTCGTGGTTTATCTGATCGCGCCTGTGAAGCGCTGGGCAGGCCGGTTAATTCTGTTTTTCAACGCCCTGAAGCCAGCGATGCCAGCAGTGCAGGTTTTACCCTGGCTCAAAAAATTGTTGGTAAAGCGTGTGGTGTTGAAGGTGTTCGCCCCGACCAGTACGTTGAACCCATCATGACCACGGTTGGTTCGCAAGACACCACGGGCCCCATGACCCGCGATGAATTAAAAGACTTGGCCTGTCTGGGTTTTTCCGCCGACTTGGTCATGCAATCGTTTTGTCATACTGCGGCGTATCCAAAGCCGATTGATGTTGGCACGCACCACACACTGCCAGACTTCATGACCACCCGTGGTGGTGTATCGCTACGACCAGGTGATGGCATTATTCACTCCTGGCTAAACCGTATGCTATTGCCTGATACCGTTGGTACCGGTGGTGATTCGCATACGCGTTTCCCAATGGGTATTTCATTTCCGGCAGGTTCTGGTTTGGTGGCGTTTGCCGCAGCAACCGGGGTTATGCCTTTAAACATGCCTGAGTCTGTGCTGGTTCGCTTTAAAGGTGAAATGCAGCCTGGTATTACACTACGTGATTTGGTTAATGCTATTCCATATGCTGCTATTCAGCGCGGTTTACTAACCATCGAGAAAAAAGGCAAAAAGAATGTGTTCTCGGGTCGCTGTATAGAAATTGAAGGTCTTAAAGACCTGAAACTGGAACAAGCGTTTGAGCTGGCCGATGCCACCGCAGAACGTTCGGCTGGTGGTTGCACCATTAAGCTTGATATCGAACCGCTTAAAGAGTACATCACCTCCAACGTTACCTTGCTTCGCTGGATGATCGATCAAGGCTACGATGACCCTCGCACTCTGGAGCGTCGTGCTCGAAAAATGGAAGAGTGGCTTGAAAACCCAACCTTGTTGGAGGCCGATGCCGACGCCGAATACTTTGAAACCATTGAAATTGATCTCAATGAAATCAAAGAGCCGTTGTTGGCTTGTCCAAACGACCCGGACGATGTCAAATCGTTGTCTGAGATTGGTAAAGAGAACATCGACGAAGTCTTTATTGGTTCTTGCATGACCAACATCGGGCACTACCGTGCCGCTGGCAAGTTGTTGCAAAAATCCGGTGAATACATAGACACGGTGTTGTGGATTGCACCGCCTACGCGCATGGATGAACACCAGCTAAAAGAAGAGGGTTACTACAACATCTTTGGCGCAGCCGGTGCGCGATTAGAGCTTCCGGGTTGCAGTTTGTGTATGGGTAATCAGGCGCGGGTTAAACCCGGTGCAACCGTCGTGTCCACCTCCACGCGTAACTTCCCGAATCGTTTGGGTAAAGATGCCAATGTGTATTTAAGCTCAGCCGAGCTTGCTGCCATTGCTGCTTTGTTGGGGCGCTTCCCAACACCAGACGAGTATCAGGAGTACATGAAGGAAATAGATGCCATGAGCGATGAAATTTATCGTTACCTTAACTTCAATGAAATTGAAGACTTCCAGAATTCAGCTGATGCGTCTAAAGTGAAGTTTAAAGACATCCCCGTGGCCATTCAGATGTCGGCCTAAACCCAAGGCTTATTACGTGAGTCTATAGGCAGTAAACCATAGCCCTCGACACTGGTCGGGGGCTATTTTTTTGGCCGCTTTTATCAATGTGGCCGTAGCTATTGATCAGGTAAAAACGATTAACCGCATACCTAAATATTTTTATATTGCCATGATGTTGCTCGGCTGCATTGCCTGGATTATTGGGGTTGCCGTCGCGGCATCTGTGTTACTTGGCAACGGGGACAGGCATGAGGGTGTTGTGATTTATTCTGCGCTGCTGGTGAGTAATGGCATGGCTGCCATGTGTTTCGCATTGGCGTTGTTGTGTCGGTTTGCCTTTCGCACGCTACTGCCGACAGAAGGCTTTTATCAATACAGGGTTGGGGTGTTGTTGCTGGTTTTTAGCGCCATGCTTTTTTGCTGGTTGTTCGCGTGGATGTTTTTACTTAACTAGTTGTTGAACGTTAATCTTAAACGTGAAACCCGTTCTGCTAGCCTCGGCTGCCGCAAACCATTCAAACAGTCACCTTATTCCAACAATAGCTTTTCTGCCAGTTTGGCGTGCTGATTTCGCTGTAAAACCAGCTTGGGTCGGCTGCCGCCGCATTGTCGCCACAACACCACTGATCGTATTCCGCCAAGCAGTGCTGCACGTATAGTGGACGCCACGTCGTTGTCATTTAAATAATCTGGGTCGCCACTGACCATGATGCGCGGTGTCAGATTACTGATGCTGCTGCGATAAATATTGGCTAAATTGCTTATTAGCTCGGGTTCTACCACATCGCCTTCCTGTGATTGCACACGACTGATGCCAATGCGCAATTCTTCAACTGTTTTGTTGTCGGCCATCACGTTGCTACCCAATTGGATAAGCGATAAGGCGTAACGAGCCAAGTCGAGATCGCGGGATTCATCGTTGCCGACAAACTGACTGCGCAGCACACGCAAACCACGGCTAACGCCTCGCGCACTACCACCGTAGGCGTCGATAACCCGCTCGCTATTCAAGGTCAGAATAGAGTGCAAGGTACCGCGCAGCTCTTCCTGATCGCACTGTCCGGTTGTTGCCAGTGTTTTACACAGGTGCACTGATTGAAAAATGCCAGCCAGTGCCAGAGTTTGATTTTCGGGTGTTTTAATTGAAGCCATAACAAATTATAGGTGGATTACTTTAAACCGCTATGGGTTCATTGCTAGCAGGTTGCTTGAAGTCGCTGATTATACCGCCTCCCAGACAAACACTATCTTGATAAAGCACAATGGATTGCCCAGGTGTAATGGCCCTTACCGGTTGATCAAATTGCACCCGCACGTGGTCCGGTGAAATCACAGTGACATAGGCTTGCTGGTCTTGCTGTCGATAACGCACCTTGGCAGTACAGCTGAATGCGCTTGACGGCGGCTGACCCTGAACCCAATGCATGTCGTGTGAATGCAATTCTGGGCGAAATAGCATGGGGTGGTCGTGTCCTTGCCCAACAATTAACGTATTGTCGCCCAGTTCCTTTGCCAGAACATACCAGGGTGTTTCATCTGCCTGAGCAAGCCCGCCAATGCCAATTCCTTGGCGCTGCCCCAACGTGTAGAACATCAGCCCATTGTGCGTGCCGATTTTTTCGCCGGAGTCGGTTCGGATGTCACCGGGTTGAGCTGGCAGGTACTCTGCCAGAAACGTATTAAATTTTCGTTCTCCGATAAAGCAGATACCGGTGCTGTCTTTTTTGTTATGCACATGAATACCGGCATCTTGTGCCATTGAACGCAGCACTGGTTTATCCATATCGCCCACCGGAAAAAGCGTTGCACCCAGCTGCCGTTGGTTCAACGTGTACAAAAAATAACTTTGATCTTTGTTGTTGTCATGCCCACGCAATAACTGCACTTGCTGTTCTTCGGCAGTATCGACCTGTGCATAACCCACTTGTGCGTAGTGGCCAGTTGCAATGGCATCGGCGCCTTGCTGCTGTGCATGATCAAGAAAAGCGTTAAATTTAATTTCCTTGTTGCACAAGATATCGGGATTGGGTGTGCGGCCGGCACCGTATTCGGTTAAAAAATGGGCGAACACACGTTCCCAGTATTCATCAGCAAAATTGACCGTACTAAGCGGTATGTTGAGTTTGTCTGCAACTCCTTTGGCGTCTTTGTAGTCTTGTCTGGCTGTGCAGTGCTCGTCGTCGTCTTCCCAGTTTTGCATGAATATGCCGGACACACTAAAACCTTGCTGCACCAGGCGTAAGGCGGCAACCGATGAGTCAACACCGCCAGACATACCAACAATCACGTGTGTGGTTTTTGGGTCCCTAATCATGATGTGTTTATACCGGCTACTCGCGGTTATAAGTGCGTAATAAGGGTATCTTCTCGAATCTGCTTTTTCCGGCTGGCAGGCTGGACAGTTTGCTTAGCGAAAAAATTATCATCCATTAATTCAAGAAATCGTTTTGCCTGTGGGGATAGAAACTTGCCACGGCGAACAACGACGCCATAGCTGCGCGTGGGGAAGTACGCATCCATGGGCCGTACACTTAAGTTTTCGAATCCACGCAAACAAATGCTGGTCACTATGCTGATACCCGTACCCGACTCAACGTAGCGTTTTATCACTTCCCAGCCGCCGACTTCCATCACCACGTTATAGTCGAGGTTGTGACGTTGAAAAACCGTATCGACCACACTCCAGGTGCTTAAGTGCCGTGGTGGCAGTATTAATCCGTGATGGCTGATGTCTTCAAGTGTGATGTCTTCTTTGCTGGCTAGCGGGTGGTCTTTGCACATGATAAGCGACGGCTTAAATTCATAGATTGGGTGATACACCATGTCGTCGGGTACATCGATCATGGAACCAACGGCAAAGTCGACTTCGTCGGCGCGCAGCAGTGCCATGCCGTCTTGTCCAGTAACGTTGTGAAGCTTTAAATCTATTTGCGGGTATTCAGTAGAAAAAGCATTGATAATGTCGGGCAGTATGTAGAGCAGGGTGGCTTCACCTGAGGCCACATCCAAGGGCCCGGCATGCACTTCACCCAAACGAGCTGAAAAGCTGTCAGCCAGACGCGATATACCGTCCACCAGAGGGCGCGCCATATCCAGTAGCAGGTCCCCGGCTGGTGTTAAGCGTATTTTGGGACCGCTTCGTTCAAACAGCAGTGTGTCCAGGTCTTTTTCCAGGGCCTGAATTTGCAAAGAGACCGACGGCTGCGACAGTTTGAGTTTTTGCGCTGCTTTGGAAAAACTGCCGCTCTGCGCCGCCTCGCAAAACGCGCGTAATTGGCGAAGTTGATTCAGGCTGCTTTGATCGTGTTGGGCCATGGCGATAGGTGTGGCTGCTACTTGTATAAGCTATGATAATGATATCAAGCATAAACCCACTATGGGATTAATTGTTGCTTTAACCAACCTATTATTCAAGGGTTTACGCCTAATTCTCGCAAATCTGACTAAAATCTGCTGCTTATGTCTTTAACATCACTTATTCGAGATTGGATTCTTGACCCCCTGGGCATGTTGTTCCTGTTCTCGCTACTGTTGATGCTACTGCTGGCGCGTAAACGATTTGGCCTGTGGTTTTTGCTTGGCAGCGTTGCCTGGCTAGCGCTTATGCTGTTTGTCAGCGCGCCGCGCATCGTTAATCCGATGCTGGTGCACTTTGAACAACGCTACAACGAAACGCCGGCATGTCTGGCAGAGCGGCCCATCGTGATGCTCGGTGGCGGTGTTGATTCTCGTGTAGAGCGTATTGAAGATGTTGAACACATGCAAAAAGCGACATTTGTGCGTGCGGTTGCCGCCATGGAACTGGCCAAGCAGTATCCCAATACCCAATTGTTTTTGGCAGGTGGCGCGTTAAGAGAAGTTACCGAAGCGTCGGTGATTCGTCACTTCCTTGTCGATGCCGGTATCGACAAAGATCGCGTGTATGAAGAAGGTGACTCTGGTAACACGTTTGAGAACGCGCAAAATATCAAAGTACTGATGAACCAGCGCGAGTTAGATTTTGACATCAACTTGGTGACGTCAGCTTTGCACATGCAACGTGCTGCAGCTGTGTTTGAAAAACAAGGCTTTACCGTGTGCCCTATTGGTGTTGATTTTCAAGGGATACACAATGTGCCAAATTTTGCACTGTGGCCGCAAAGCACGGCCCTGATGAAATTCGATCTGCTCTTGCACGAGCAGATCGCAATGCGGGTTTATAAGTTCACTGGCCGCCTTTAAGTTACTGGCTGTCTTTAAGTTAAAGCAAGACAATCACGGCCAGTACCTGGACGCTTACTTATACCTTGTAATATTCGCGGTACCATTCAACGAACTTGGCAATGCCGTCTTCGACGCTGGTATCAGGCTTGTAGTCTACGTCTTTCATTAGGCTGGTTACGTCGGCATAGGTATCGGGTACATCGCCAGCTTGTAGTGGCAGTAAATTCTTTTCAGCCTTTTTACCCAGGCACTCTTCAAGCACGTGTATGTAGTGTTCCAGGTCAACAGGCGAGTTGTTGCCAATGTTGTACACGCGGAACGGTGCGTTACTGCTGGCAGGGTCGGGTTTATCGCTGTCCCAGTCCGGGTTAGGCTCAGCAACTTTATCCAGTGTGCGCGTTACACCCTCGACGATGTCGTCTATGAAGGTGAAATCGCGCTTGTGTTTGCCGTAGTTGAACACATTAATCGGCTCACCCTCGAGGATGTTTTTGCAGAACATGAACAGGGCCATGTCTGGTCGACCCCAGGGTCCGTATACGGTAAAAAAGCGCAGGCCTGTGGTGGGGATGTTAAATAAATGGCTGTACGTATGAGCCATGAGTTCATTGGATTTTTTGGTAGCTGCATACAAGCTAACCGGATGATCAACAGACTCGTGTGTTGAGAAAGGCATGTTCGTGTGTGAGCCGTACACAGAACTACTTGATGCGTAAACCAAATGGTCGACTTCGTTGTAGCGGCTGTTTTCAAGGATGTTCATGAAGCCCAGCACATTGGCATCCAGATACGCATACGGGTTTTCCAGCGAGTACCGTACGCCGGCTTGCGCCGCCAGGTTAACCACGCGTTGTGGCTGATGTTTCTTGAAGGTCTCGGCCATCAACTCGCGATTTTCCAGATCGCCACGGACTTCAGTAAAGTTGTCGTGCGCTTTTACCCGCTCCAGTCGAGCCAGCTTCAGGTTGACGTCGTAGTAGTCGTTGACGTTGTCCACGCCAATGACTTCATCGCCTCGCGCCAGTAGTTTCAGAGCCAAAGTTGAGCCGATAAAGCCGGCTGTGCCGGTAATGAGGACTTTCATAAGTAATGCGCCAATAGTCTTGTCGTAATAAAAAATAGTTTGTCTTGCTAAATCAGACAGCTTTTAGAGATTGCTGTTCCGCGTTAGCGCTTTGTGTGCCGTTACTAGCGTGCTGGTGTTACAGTCTTGCGTCTACGCTGTCTTTAGGCAAGGCACTTTTAATGTCGTATAAAACATGGTGCTCACGACCCAGTGCTCGAATGGCGTCGCTGCCCATGTCCATAAATTCCTGATGACCCACTGCCAGAATAATTGCGTCATAGCGGCCCTTTTCCAGGGTGTCTACAGGGGTAATGTTGTATTCGTGTTTAGCCTCTTCAGGGTTAATCCACGGGTCGTAGACTTCAACGTTGGCATGATAGGTTGCCAGTTCAGCCACAATATCCACCACGCGGGTATTGCGCAGATCAGGGCAATTTTCCTTGAACGCCAGTCCCAGGATTAAAATATTGGCATCAACCACATGCACCTTACGCTGCGTTAGCATCTTCACGACTTGGCTGGCAACGTAACCACCCATGTCGTCGTTGATTTGCCGTCCCGACAAAATGACTTGCGGGTGATAACCGATTTCCTGCGCTTTGTGTGTTAAGTAGTACGGGTCGACGCTGATGCAATGCCCGCCCACCAGGCCAGGCCTGAATGGCAGGAAATTCCATTTGGTGCCCGCAGCCTCCAGCACTTCGAGTGTGTCAATATCAAGTTTGTCGAAAATAATCGCCAGCTCGTTAATCAGTGCTATGTTTAAATCACGTTGTGTGTTTTCAATCACTTTTGCCGCTTCTGCCACCTTGATGCTGCTGGCCAAGTGAGTGCCCGCGGTGATGATGCGTTTGTAGAGCTGGTCGACGGCCTCTGCGACTTCCGGGGTTGAACCGGCGGTGACTTTCATGATGGTGCTAACGCGATGCTCTTTGTCGCCGGGGTTAATACGCTCTGGGCTGTAGCCTGCATAAAAATCCTGGTTAAACGTCATGCCCGATTCGCGCTCCAGAATAGGCACACACACTTCTTCGGTTGCACCCGGGTAGACGGTTGATTCGTAAATGACGACAGCGCCTTTTTGCATAATGGAGCCGATAGCTTCACTGGCTTTAACAAGCGGTGTTAAATCCGGTTGCTTGTGACTGTTAATTGGCGTTGGGACAGTCACGATAAATACTTTGCAGCCCTTCAGATCGTTTATGTTGCTTGTGAAGCTCAGATGTCTGGCTTCTGCCATTTCTTCTGTAGACACTTCCAGGGTACGATCGTGTTGCTTGTTAAGTTCGTTGACGCGATCATCGTTAATATCAAATCCGATAGTCGGCGATGCCTTACCAAACTCCACGGCTAAGGGTAACCCAACATAACCCAGGCCAATGACAGCCAATTGATCGTCTTTTGAAATACTGAACATGTGTCTTCCAACGCTGCTTGTTTACAGTTGCGCTCAGGCAACCACCGTGTAACTGAAAACGGATTATACGGCATAGACAGCGTATAACCGGTGCGGATCAATACGCATTGTGAAGAATCTCCAGCCAGGAAAAGCCCTTTGCGTATTTTTCACAATGAATAAGTAAAGTTACCTATTGCTCTACCTCATTGGTCGACTGTTTAATAGCGCCGTAGTCGATGCTCTGGCTGTGATTTTTACTTTTAGATTGCAATGTGTTTTTTGTTTGTAATTGTGTTTGCAACTTTGTTTTCGACTTTGTCTGTAACTTTGTCTGCAACTTTGTCTGTAAAAAAGTGTCTGTTTTTTCAATTGTTGCTCTGTCACGATTGTTTTCTGCCAGACGCGAATCCAGTGACCACAATAGGACTCCAATAACGGATACCAATGCCAGACTTAGTGCAACACCCAACACAAGCTTGTTCTTGTGTAAGGGCACTTTGTCCTTAACTGGTTTTTTAGTACCAAGTAGTGGACCGTCGTGTTTCGTTGGGTCGTCACTTCGTGAGTTGCATCTCGTTGAATTGGTTCTCGTTGAGTTGCATCTTGTTGAGTTGCATCTCGTCGAGTCGCATCTCGTCGAAATGCGTCGTGGAATGGCTCCGTGTTTTTGGTAATGTTCCTTAACGAGTTTGTAGGCGGTATTGATTTCAATAAATTTGGATTGTGCGGTCTCGCTGTTCTCGTCAGAATTTCGGTCCGGGTGCCAGCGCTGAATCAGCTGTCGATACTGTTTTTCAATATCGTCCCAGCTGTGGGAAGACTCGACTGCTAACACGCTGAGGCTGTGCTCCAGTTGTTTTTGTACTGATTCAATCATTGAGCAGCGTCCTGGTTTGCAAGGCTGGTATCGGCTCAATGGGTAAATAATTGAATTTGCCTACAGTTTTTCAGATGTACACCGCTATTTTGAGCAGTAGGAAAGGGAAACGTATCGGCTGTGGCCACCTTTAAGTTCTTTAAAATGCACCTCCGAGTGCCATTTCTGCTGCTCGCACTCATCGAGTTTTGTGTTTGTGTGGCGGCTGTTTATGTATCGGTTTACGTGCGATTCGACGGTCAGCGCATGACCGACATCGACAGTATTAACTCCCCTGTGGTGACCTCCGTGCTATTTGGTCTTGTGATGCCCGTCACGATGATGGCCATGGGGTTATACCAGAGTCGTTTTCGTGGCGGCATACTCGGTGTGTTTCTGCGATCAATCATAGGTTTTATGTGTGGAGCGGCTGTGCTGGCGACCATGTATTACCTTATCCCCAGCTTGTATTTAGGGCGTGGTGTGTTTGCGCTTGCCTTGGTCGTGGCGTTCTTTATGGTTGGCACGATTCGACCGATGTTTTTCTATTACGTCGACCGCGACATTCTCAAAATTCGAGTACTGGTGCTTGGTGCTGGCGATAAGGCTGCTTCGATTCCAAGAAGATTACGGCGTCGAGTTGATCGTCGTGGTTTCAGGGTTGTGGGTTATCTGCCACTGGTAACTGATCAATCGGTTGCGGTTGATTCGGCTTTGGTTGTGGATCTTGGAGCGCAAAGCCTATTGGACTATTGCATAGATAACGCAATCGATGAAATCGTTGTGGCCGCTGATGAGCGCCGTAATGGTATGCCTTTAGATGATCTGCTGAGCTGCAAGCTCTATGGCATCGATGTCATCGATTTATTGGGTTTTTTCGAGCGAGAGCAGGGAAAATTGCCATTGGATATTTTGCGCCCCGATTGGCTTATTTATTCCGATGGTTTCGATGGCAGCGCCCTCAGAGATGTGTCAAAAAGGTGTTTTGATGTGGTTGCCAGTGCATTGATTTTGCTGATCACCTGGCCATTCATGTTGTTCGCCATTATTGCCATAAAAATCGAAGATGGCTTTAATGCACCCATATTCTATGGCCAGACTCGCGTAGGGCATTTAGGCATGCCGTTTCAGGTGCTCAAATTTCGCAGTATGTCGGTGAATGCGGAAAAAGACGGCGTTGCCCAGTGGGCCACTAAAAACGATTCCCGGGTTACTGCCGTGGGCAAAGTTATGCGCAACACGCGCATCGATGAACTGCCGCAAATTCTCAATGTGCTGCGTGGTGACATGAGCTTTGTCGGGCCGCGGCCCGAGCGTCCACAGTTTGTTGAGGAGCTAAAAGTCGACATTCCGTACTACCAGGAACGTCATGCAGTTAAGCCTGGCATCACTGGCTGGGCACAGGTTTGCTATCCCTATGGGGCTTCCTTGAATGACTCTGTGCAAAAGCAGGAATACGACTTGTTTTACATCAAGAATCACACGATTTTTCTGGATATGCTGATCTTGTGTCAGACGGCCGAAGTGGTTTTATTTGGGAAGGGCGCTCGTTAGCTATACGGCGTCACAAGCCTGGCTTGAAAGCCAGCCGAGCCTACTTGAATACAGGCTCACCCCTGACAATACCCTTGCGGTTGTTCGATCGCTTTATCTCATCTTTATTGGTCATGAACTCGCTGGGTTCCACATCGCGCAGCACGCGTTTAGCTTCTTCAATTCCTTCCATTTTTGCCTGTCGATCGAACAGCGCGAACACAAATAATCCACCGAAAAGTGTTAGTGCTGCCGGGATAAGCCAAAGCCAGTGCTTCAGACGATTACGATCCATCGTTTTTGACGAAGGTTTACGTTTGTTTAAAATGCCAGATTCGAGCACAGCCTGGTCTTCTGGCTCCACTCTTTGGTGAGCTGGTGGCACAGGGGAATCGGCCACTGCATGCTGAATTCGCTCGAAGGGCAGGCGGTTGTTCTCGCGGTAAAACGTACGCAAATTATTGAATGCTTTGGTTAATTCGATAAATTTCTGCTGAGCGTGAACCCGTTCACGAGGTTGGTTGGTGAATCGGTCGGGATGCCACGCATGGACAAGGCGGCGATAATTTGCGTTTGCGGTGGCCCAGTCATCGCCGACTTCGAGCTCCAGTAACTCATAATTTTCCTGAAATTGAATTGCCACTTTGTCCTCCAAGCCTCAAACTAGAGCTTACCGTCGTTTAACCACATACTACCGACAGGTTTAGCTATTATGTGACGATAGTAGGTTTTTGTGGCATGCAGTGCCAATCGGTACTGGTTTTAGACACACCTCAAGGTAATAAAATTACCTGCACAGTATGATCCATACTGTGCAGTTTTAGCTATGCGGTGTAATTTTTATTGAATCGCTGCCGATAGCGTTGAGATACAAGTCGAAGTTTGTTCTCAATTTTAGGCAGAAATAGGTGTAGCTGGCGGTTTGACTGGGCCTCACAGAGCACCGGGATAGTTGAAGAATGATTTATTTGCGCATTTTATTGGTATTGGCAGCGTTAGGGCTGGCTGGTTGTGGCAGCAGTGGTGGTTTTCTACCCGAGGAGCAACGTCCCCCTACCATTGGGCCGGACAGCAAACCGCAGTATCTGCTGGGCTCAGGCGATGTCGTTAGCGTCAGCGTGTGGAAAAACCCTGATCTGTCTGTTAGTGGGGTGCCAGTGCGCCCAGATGGTTATATCTCGGTACCGCTGGTCGGTGATGTGCTTGCTGGTAAGCGAACCCCAGATGCTATCGCCCGTGATATCGAACAGAAATTATTACAGTTTATCCGCACGCCGAAAGTGTCTCTCATCGTCGAGCAAATAAACAGCGATGAATTCAAGAATCGCGTCAGAGTGGTAGGCGGTGTTTCCGAACCCAAGTCCATCAGCTACCGCGAAGGGATGACGGTTCTTGATCTCATATTGGATGCCGGTGGGGTGAACGAATTCGCTTCCCCTGAAGGCTCAAAGTTGTACCGCACAATTGGCAGTGACACGAAGATTTACCCCGTTTTCCTCGAAAGTATTTTAAAAGATGGGGTTCTGGACACGAATTACGGCTTATACCCAGGAGACGTGATCTCTGTCCCAGAAAGGCGGTTCTAGCGTGCAACGTAAATTGCACGCTGAAACAGGCACGGAAGCAGATGTAGTGAACACTACGTTGAACAATAAGATTAATTTAACTACGGCAATTTTTTCAGGCGATGAGTAATATAACCCTCGACGAATGGGCACCGCTTCTGTCTCGCGAAGCTGCAGCCCGGCGTGGCACTTTGCTGGCGATTTTCGCCACAGTGGCTCTGCTATTTTTAATCGTTGCATTTTTCTGGCAAAAGAAATACACCTCTTATGTTCAGCTGCACGTGGACAACACTAACGCGGTGCAGGTTGTTGCCGACGTAAAAACCGCGCTGGACACCAACGAGGCCAATGTTGCTCGCGAAACCTTGTTTAGCAATGACATTATGGATTCCGTCATTGACGCTGTTGGGTACGTTGACGCAAACAGTTCGGCCATTGAGCGCGAGCGCATCAAAGAAGAGATCATGGAGAACACCGAGATTTACAATATCGAGAACCAACTGCTCGAGATTGTTTATGAGCACAATGATCCTCAGGTTGCTTTTGAAACTGCAACACAATATGCCGACTTGTTTCTCGAGAAGTCCATGGCAACTTCCAGTCTGGAAACCACCGAAGCCTTTGACTTCATCGTTGATCAGGTTGAAACCTACCGAACTAAATTGGAAGATGCGGAAGCACGTCTTGAAAGCTTCAGTCAGCAGTACCCGGGCATCAGCGCCACAACCGAAGGCAATGTTGATTCTCGCATCGTGGAATTGCGCCGCGATATGGAAGAAGCAAATTTGAAGCACGCCGAATTTGAACAGCGCAGAAAGTCGCTTGAGCGTGAAATCGCCAGTCAGCGATCAACCATGGCAGTTGAATTTGCGGCGAGCCAAACCGCGTCGCAAGTAGCGCAGCTACAATCTCAAATCGATTTGCTGCGTTTGTCCTACACAGACGATTATCCCGATATCATTCGTTTAAAGCAGCAAATTGATGAAGCTATAGCCAGCGCTAATAACAACACGGTTAACAGGTCGGGTGCTGATAGATCATTGGCCATTAATCCACTGTATCAGCAGCTTCGCAATACCTTAACAACGGTTACGGCCGAAGCCGACTCGCAACGTATCCGGGCAGCGCGTCTTAAAGTGCAACTGGAAAAAGAAATTGAGCGCTCTTCAATCTCTGGCAAAGTTGAACGCGAACTGACCGAGTTGACTCGTGACTATCAAATCAACAAAGATCTGTATGAAGATCTACTACGCCGCAAAGAAAGCGCCCGCTTAACCATGGTATTGGGCGCAGAGAAGCAGGGTGTTTTGTACCGTATTCAGCAGCCAGCTAATTTCCCTGTTCTGCCCACTGGGCTGCGTTTCATGCACATTGCAGCAATGGGCTTGTTCCTGGGTTTGGTCTTACCGATCTTCTACCTGGTTGTATTTTTAAAGGTTGATCCACGTATCAGAACCAGCTCGGCTGTCACAGAATTACTCGAACTGCCATTGCTAACCACTGTGCCTCACATGGTGCAGCCCAACGAGAAGCCAGGCTTGTTTAGCCGACCCGCTTCAGTCTTCGGCGTGATATTCCTCGTCGTTGCCCTTTATATTATTGTTGCGATTATTAAGTTCATGATGGCGGCCGCACCACAGGGAGCAGTGTAATGACCGATAGAGCAAAAATTGCAAACGTTCGATCGATTGTTGAGCAGCAGCAAGGCAAACGAATTCGTCGAGATCGTAAAGGTACCGGTCGATCAATGGTGCCGGTTAATCGCACTACGCAAGGTCGCACCAATCTTAGAGCGGCTGCAGACTCAGTCAGTTTGGCTGACAAAGCGCGGGCTGATCTTGCCAACATGGAAGAGGCGAAGCTTTTCAGCGATCGCCAGCTCGAGCTACTGGGTATCGTGCACCCACGTTCAAAAAACCGACCGCTGGTCGATGCGATGCGTCAGTTGCGCACCAAACTCTACAGCCTCAAGCAGGAAGGTAACTTTTCAGTGCTGGTTAGCTCTGTGTTGCCACAGGGTGGCGGTAGTTTTGTTGCGCTGAACCTTGCGGCCACGATTGCCTTTGATAAAGCCAAGACATCGTTACTGGTGGATGCCAACTTGCACGATCCGGTTATTCATAAGCTGCTCAAACTTATTGGCAGAGATGATTCACATGGGTTGCTTGAATACCTGGAACACCCGGAACTGGGTGTCGAGCACATCGTTAGTCCAAGTGGTATTCCCAGAATGCGCGTGATACCCATTGGCAGTCACACTGAAATCAGCGCCGAGCATTTTACGTCGGCACGTTACAAGCAGCTGATGGTTGACATAAAAGAACGCTATGACAATCGATTTGTTGTTGTAGACGGTCCTGCCATGACAACGTCAGCAGACGCTCGAATATTGTCAGACATTTGCGACTACACCGTTCTGGTTCTGCCTTATGGGGGGGTTACTCCCGGGGTGCTCGACAGCATTGTTGACGAAATCGACGAGCGCAAGCTGGCCGGTATCGTGATCAACGATCAGCCCAATTAGTTAGCGGGTTTACCGATAACTGGTACGAAATATTCATTGAAATTGAATGTTAACGGATTGGGTATTCATTAAATCGAGTATTCCATTAATGTATTTTTCGCTGAAAATTCTTCAGCTGACCGGTAAGAGTTGGAATTTACGTGTTGCATCGAAACGTATTATGCGCAATCGCCTTGTTCTGTTGCGCAGCAAACGCGACAGCGCTGGACATCGGCTTTGAAGGTCAGGTTACCGCTTCGGCGTCCGATAACGTTGGCGCGGCCCCCAGTGGCGAAGAAATAGAAGGCCAGATTGGTTACGGCCAAATCGGTGTTTTTGGCGAACAAAAAGGCACACGGGTCACTGGCGCATTTTCAGGCGAAATTTCCAGTCAGCGTCGTCTTGACGATCCGGACGCCAGCTACAGCACCATCACGCAGTTTCTTGGTGCTGCAGAATTCAAACTCACTCCTCGCGCATTTACCTGGTATGTCGGCGACATACTGGGTGGCGTTCGCACCGATAACGGTATTCAGTCAATTTCTGATCTGGATAATCGACGTCGTAACGTGTTTGTTACCGGTCCTCGATTTGAATACGATATAGATTCGGTTTCACGTTTTAACGCCCGTTTTTTATACGTTAACCAATCAGAAGACGACGTTGAACTCGAAGCCCTGTTTAATGCTTCTGCTGGATGGGAAGTTGACACGAGCACGGGTAACACCTGGGGTCTGCAGTTTGGCAACATCTACACAGATAACCCGACTACCAATTTGGAAGGCGACTTTAACCGATTATCTTTAGCAGCTACCTGGCGACGTGATCGAGGTCGTAATAGCTACGAGGGTCAATTGGGTGGTACTCGGTATGACACCGATGCAGAATCAATTAATGGCCTGAATGCTCGATTAGGTTTTACACGCCAACTGACACAACAAAGTACATTCAATGCAAGTCTGACACGTGATCTCAACGATCAGACGCTGAATACCATAGAAACTTTATTTGCTGATGGCACTGGCCTTGAAGAAGATGGCGATGGATTCTTTGACGATACGCGATTGGCTATTGGATATGGTTTTAACAATGCTGATACTGCCATCGATTTATCGATTGGCGCCAGCTTGTCAGAGTTTCGTTTATTGGCCGATAGCGCTGGGCAGTTTCAAGACGGTAGTGATCAGAACAGAACAGGGACTTTTGCCTCGGCAAGTTACACGCAAAGTCTTTCTGCCCGGACAACAATCTCATTGTCTGCAAACTATGAGAGACAGGACTTTGTTAACCGGCCTGATGAAATCCAATCCGTTCTTGGTATTGCATCTTTCGGTTACCAGCTTACGCGTAGTTTCGAACTGATTTTAGGGTACCGATTCAATGTCTCAGATGGGCAACGCACCATCGTTACCGACTTCACACCTGGTGCAGAATCTTTAGGGTTAGAACCTATCGACGTTATCGAAAATCGTGGCACCATTACGCTGGTTTGGGCGCCGCCCAGTCGCGCGAGTAAAGATCTCACCATTGAGCTCAGCTCGCTGCTTCAATGATGTTGGTGGGTCGTTCCGATATTCCCGAGCCACAAAATGATGCCGATGTGGCATCTGCAGCGATGTCCAACTTGCGTATTTTATTTGTTATAGACAGTCGGTTCCCGGGTTTGGGAGGCGCTGAGCATCAGGCTGTGAAGCTAGCTCAAGCACTTAAGGCCCGCGGTGTAGCCGTTGAGTATATTGCGCCACGCGTGCTTGAAGAGGGTGGTCACGATGGTCCCGAGCTTGATGGCATACCGCTGACATACATCGATTATCCGCACATCAAACTTGTCGGTTCGATTGTGCTTATGGTCAAGTTTGCCGCTTTTCTAATGAAAAACCGTGAGCAATTTGATTGCATGCATGTGCATGTGACCCGTTTGCTTGCAGCCACCGCCGGCGTGGTCCGCCCGTATTCCAAGATTCCTATCATTACTAAAATATCTGGATTTTTTGAGTTTGAAGGTGGGGTGCTTGATCAGCGTAAACGTTATTACCCGCTTAATGCTGTGCTGCGTCTGGCTTTGCGCAATATCGACTACGTGCAAACAATCAGTGAAGAAACTCGGGAAAAACTGCTGAGCTCGGGTTTCCGCGAAGATCAAATTGCGCTTATTCCAAATGGCATCGACACCAGCGAACCACCAAGCGCCTTGCCGCAGTCTGATGTATTCACCATTGGTTATTGCGGGCGACTACGGGAAGTCAAAGGTGTTCACGTTTTGCTGGATGCATTTGCGCACTGTAAAAAGACACGTGCTGCCGCACCTATAAAACTCAAGCTTGCTGGCTCTGGTATTGCCGAAGATGACTTAAAGGCCCAGGCTAAAAACCTTGGCATAGACGACGATGTCGATTTTATCGGCACCATTGAAGATACTGCCAGTTTTTATAAATCTCTGCATCTGTATGTTCAGCCCTCATTTGCCGAAGGGCTGCCCAATTCAGTTATTGAAGCCATGCACGCAGGCCGCGCCGTTCTTGCCACCGACATTGGTGGCAATCACGATCTAATCGAAGACAATGTGTCGGGACGTTTGTTTCCGGCGGGCGATCACGAAAAACTGAGTCAGCTGATTCTGGATTGTTATGACGATCAGGATGACAATGTGCGCATGGGTAATAACGGCCGGGGCGTCATCGAAGCGGACTATGGTATGGATACTGTGATCGATAAATTGGTTGGGGTTTACAGTGAGCAGTAAAACCCAACAGGTTTACCTAACGATATCAATTGATACCGAATGTGATCACGATGCTAATTGGGTGCGCTCGAAACCACTGACGTTTCACTCAATAACCGAAGGTGTGCCTAACCGCTTACAAAAAGCATTTGATTCAATTGGTGCGGTTCCAACCTATTTACTCACGGTAGAAGTGCTCGAAGACGCACAAAGCGTTGAAGCACTATCAAACTTGCAGGGCAATTTTGAGCTTGGCACGCATTTGCATCCTGCCTTCATCGAGCCGCACAAAAAATTTCACGATTACGCCGGTGTAGATAGCCCGGATTTTCAATGTGGCTATGCTGAAGACATCGAGTACCAGAAGCTGGCCAACCTTTCAACTTTGTTTGAAGATTGTTTTGGTTATCGACCCACCAGCTTTCGCGCGGGACGCTATGGCGCAAACGCCACGTCACTAAACAACTTGCAAAAGCTGGGTTATAAGGTGGATTCCAGCGTAACACCGCATATGCGCTGGACATCGCCTAATGCTGTGGTGGATTTCAGGCAAGCGCCAGGTCAGCCGTATTTCCCAGCTGAAAATGAGATAGTTCGACCGGGTGAATTTGTGCAAGGTCGTATTCTGGAAGCGCCGGTTACGATCATGCCGAGAAAATTACGTCGAACGCCCATTTGGTTTCGACCCTGGTTTGCCAGCGTAGAGCAAATGAAACAGATATTTCGATACCACCTGAATACGCATGCCGATCAGGAAGTCATCAATATCAATATGATGTTCCATTCCATGGAGGTCATCGAGGAAGCTTCTCCATACCCGCAAACAGCGGCCGAAGTTCAGCGATTTCTTGATGACATGCTAACCGGGCTCGACTGGTGCAAAAGTGAGGGTGTGGAATTTTGCGGCTTGTCTGAACTGTACGATAAGTTCAGACAAGTAGCTTAGGACAGGACAGTCGACCGTGGCCGCTGCAGGCGCATTTAAGCACATCAGAAACTATGCCTCTGCCGGTATGCTTGCATCCCTTGCCGGTATTATCACTTTTCCGTTACTGACCCGCAGTATGAGTGTTGCCGAGTACGGTATTTTGGGGCTGATTACCTCCAGCCTGACTTTGTTTGTTGCTGTGGGCAAATTGGGTATGCAGCACGCCGTTATTCGCTACTACGCGCAAATTAAAAACGCCAACATCACTTACAACCTGCTGCAAATGAACAGCACGGTTAGCATGATGTTTTTTTGTTTCTCTTTGTTCACGGCAAGCATCTGGCTCATTATCGGGTATGTGTTCATGCCGCGTATGTCAGATATGTACAATATATCCGAGCTGTTTTTAATTGCATCCGGTATTGTTTTTCTACGCTTGCTCGGTAGCGGTTTTATGAATTTCCTGCGGGCTCAGCAGCGCAGCGCCATAGTTGGTTTTACCCAAATCCTTAATCGTTATCTGTATCTGGCTATTGTGCTGGGTTTAATGATCATAGGTCAAATCAACGTTGCCTTTGTTTTGTTTGCCATGTTAGTGGCCGAAATTGTGGGTGTTACCTTTGCGGCAAAAAGCTACTGGCCTGACTTTCAATTCAAATTAGCAGAAGTCGTGGTCCCGCTGGGTAAAACCATGTTGGTCTACGGTATGCCCCTGATGCTGCTAGAGTCGCTTGGTTTAGTTATGCGGCTAAGTGATCGTTACATCATTCAATTCGTTCTGGATGAAAATGCCTTAGGTCAGTATTCGGCTTCGTATAACCTGACTGCGTATCTGGATATTATCTTGCTCGGTGCGTTGGTGCAGGCTATCAAGCCTCATTACATGCAACTGTGGGAAGGTGAGGGCAAGGACAGAACCAAAGCTTTTTTGCGGGATGGGTTTCATCTTTATCTGGTATTGGGTATTCCGTTTATTACGCTTTTTTCGTTGGTTGCACCGCACCTGCTGAATTTTTTGGCCAGCCCCAAGTACTCTCCAGGCACCATTATTATTCCGTTTGTTGCCTTTAGTTTTTTACTCGACGGCGGCATGCACTTTCTGGCAGCTGGTTTGTACATAAAAAAGAATACCAAAGTGTTAATGTTTTGGGGATTGATTGCCACTGTGTTAAATTTAGGATTAAACATGCTTGCCATTCCCGTATACGGCATACTCGGCGCGGCGGTAGTCACTATTATTTCCTATATGGTGTTTATGGTGGGTGTCAGCATCCGCGCGTTTAAGGTGCTGTCGTTCAACATTAATACGCTGATTCCTTTGATTGTCGCTTTGTGGAGTTTGTTGGTTTATGCGCTGTTGTTCAAGTGGGATTTTGGTAGCGACTTCACGAGTCTGATTGTTAAGTCGGCGTTGGGTGGTGTCTTGCTGATAGCCGGTGTTGTGATTTTCGATGCTCGCTCGCGAGACTGGGTGTTATTGCACATAAAGTCTCCCGACACAGGTGAAGCAAAGTGATTACCTTGTTTTTCCTAGCGGTATTATTTTGCGTATATACCTACGCTATTTTTCCGCTGATTCTGCACCTGCGAGCCAAACGTAAGCCGATTGAAAACCGCATTGCATTAACCGAATACCCCAGCGTCAGTGTTGTCATCGCGGCCCACAACGAGGCAAACAACATTGCCGTTAAGCTGGAGAGTTTAAGCGCGCTGGATTACCCCACAGAGCGCATAGAGTTTATATTTGTATCTGATGGGTCGACCGACCAAAGCGTCCCCATGCTTGAAGCTGCTCAAAAAGACATGCCTAATTTAAAGGTCGCGCACTATGAACCGGCGGCGGGAAAACCCACGGCGTTGAACAAAGGCGTGGATATGGCCGTTGGTGAGGTGCTGGTGTTTATGGATGCCCGGCAACGTGTGTCGGCAAACGCCATTCAAGTGTTGTGTGAGCGTTTGGCAATGCCTGGTATTGGCGCTGTCAGTGGTGAGTTAAGTCTGGCTGATGACAACGGTGTAGAGTCTGCAAATGTGGGGCTGTACTGGCGTTATGAAAAATGGATTCGGCAAAACGAGAGTCGCTTGTTTTCTACCACCGGTGCAACCGGTGCTCTGTACGCTATTAGTCGACACGACTATATACCGCACGAGCCCAATGTTTTGCTCGATGATTTTGATACCCCTGTGGCTATTTTGGCAAAAGGCCAGCGCACGGTATTTGAGCCGGATGCAAAAGTATTTGATGCGGCTGAGTCCAGTGTCAGTGGCGAGTTTAGACGCAAAACGCGTACTTTGGCCGGCAACTTTCAATCGTTCATGCGTAATCAATGGCTTTTTAGCCCGGCAAAAAACCCGGTGTTTTTGCAATTTTTATCGCATAAGGTGTTTCGCTTGCTGGTGCCTTACGCTATGTTGCTGGCATTCGTGGCGTCGATGTTTGGCTCTGGATTATTTCTAAAATTGATGTTTGTTGGCCAACTGCTTTTTTACGGCGTGGGTCTGGCAAACATGGTGGGTGTTAAAGCGCTGGACAACAAAGTGTTCAATTTTATCAAAGTGTTTTTACAGCTCAATGCTGCGGCTGTTGCTGGTGCGTTTCGATACTTCAGTGGTAACGCGAACGTTCGCTGGAAGCAATCATGAGCGTTGTGCTGATGTACCACAGCCTGTACAACGGCGAAGACACCAGCCGTATCGATGCAGAAGATTTGCCGTACGCCGTGTCCACAAGTAATTTTATTGCACAGCTTGATCGGCTGAGCCATAAAAGTGTTGGTTTGCTTGATCTGAACAATCAGGCAATGCCCGATGTGGTCATCACCTTCGACGATGGGCACGTCAGTAATTACGATATCGCCATGCCGCTGTTGGCCGAGCGCGGACTCAGTGCATACTTGTTTGTCACCAGCGACTTTGTTGGGCAACGACCACACTTTTGCTCAGCAGAGCAACTGGCTAAAATGACTGGCAACGGGATTGAAATTGGTTCTCATGGCACAAGCCACCGCTTCTTCGACGATTTATCAGACAATGAAGCAGAATGTGAACTGCGTCAAAGTATGAAGCAGTTGTCATCGCAGTGCGGGCAAGCGGTACAATCAATCTCTTATCCCGGTGGTCGATATAATAAGCGTACCCTGGAGTTATCCCGTACCGCTGGCTATTCGCAGCTCTTTGGATCTGAAATCGGTACCCTGAAACAAAGTGACCTGGCTACCAATGGACCGTTAAAGCGGGTCGCTATCAGGCGAGGAACAACGCTCGATGAATTTGATCGAATCATTAACGCTGATGCAGTGTATTACGCAAAGCAACGCGGCAAACAGCACGCCAAGACGCTAGTTAAGCGAACCTTGGGTAACCGGTTATACCATGGCCTCTACAAATCCATTTCAGCACGCTGACGCTGATGCCATCGAAGGCATAAACGATTCGATCGCCGATGTCGGCGTTCGTGGTCGTCGTGCGCGTCGGATGGCTGCTGGAAAGGCATCGGGTCGCAAAATGGCGGGTCGACGCGAGCGCCTCAAGCAGCGTAAAAAAGCCATGCGTGCCTCAATGGAACATGGTTTTCCTAAATGGGAAGGCTTGGCACCGGTTTGTTTATTTTTGATTTTCCCGGCCATGCTGGCCATAGGTGTTGCGCTAACCGGGCCTTGGGAAATCTGGATACTTTACGGCCTGGCCGGATTAATGGGCCTGTATGTTTTTTCTACCGCTTTTCATACAGCCGAACTCGTGCTGGTCTGTTTTCTGTTGTACGTGCCTTTTTCCGGCACCTATGTCATACCCGTAGCGCCCGGCGTCAATGGCACCAATATGCTTATCTTGCTAGGCATATTCGCCACCGTTTTACGACGAGTCGATAAACGACAAACCCTGATCGCCTGGCCTCCTGGTACTACTGTGGTATTTATATTCGCGGTGGTGTCCAGTTTGTCCGGAATCACCATATGGCGAGAGCCTGGTGGCTATGAACATTTAATGCATCACGAGCTGCTGAGCTACAAGGCCTGGATAGACCAATTTATTTTGTACTTCATTGCCATCAGTTGCATTCGAGATATCGAGCAGGCAAAACGTATTGTCGTGTACCTGGCACTGGGCAGTATTGTTCTGGTGCTTTATTCGGTACCCGAAATGTATGAAAAAATGGGTCGCTCCAGTATTGATAAAAGTCGTATTGGTGGTCCACACAGGCAGCCCAATATGTTTGGTGGATTTGTGGCGTACACCATGCTCATTCCGGTGGCGTTGTTTATTACTTACATCAAAGACATTCGTGCCTGGTTACTCACACCGTATTTTTTAATTGGTCTAAAAGTACTGATCTCAACATTCTCACGTGGTGCTTATCTGGCTATAGCGGTTGGTGGTTTAATGGCCGGTTATTTCCGCGGCAAAAGTTTTTTGCTGTTTTGGGGCGTCATGGCACTTACGCTGTTACTGGTGTTCCCTAATTTGTTTCCTCAGGCCATCCGCGATCGACTGGATATTGGCAAAGAACCCACCGTTGTGACCACAGGTCCGGAAAAACTGGATAAAAGTTCGGAACACCGAGTCATCCTGTGGCGAGCCGGTGGCAAGATGATTCTGGAAAGCCCCATTTTGGGCAAGGGCTTCAAAGGCTTTCAAAAGCTTAAAAGTGAATACACCGATCAGGATGTACACGAATCTGACCCACATAACACCTATATCTACGTTGCCTCGCAGATGGGCCTGCCGGCGCTGATTCTGTTTCTACTGATTTTGGCCCACTCGTTTCATTTGGGGCGATCACTGTCGCGAAATAAAGACGACATGTTTATACGGGCAACCGGGGTTGCCGGGGCATCGGCGACAGTGTGCTACGCGGTTATCTGTGTTTTCGGTTCACGTGCGGTCAATCTGGAGTTCACTTCCTATTTTTGGGCACTGCTGGTGTGCATGCAGGTTATTGACCATGAATTGCGCAAAAAAGACGAGGCGGCCAAACCCAAAAAACGCCGCACCAACGCATTCGCAGAGCGAAACTCGTCATCCCCAGAAACGCCTGAAGCCCCAACAATGGCGGCTGCGACTGCCGGTGGCCCTGAACTTGACGAAGCGCCTCGCCTGTCTTTACCGTCCCCTGAGGCCAAGCAACGTCGCCGCAAACGCGCTAAAAACTCCATGGCGGGTGCACGTGATAAGCGCCGACACCTTAAGCACCACCGCGGCGAATAACCACACTAATTTTGTGCCTAAAGCGTCACATTACGGATGACGCTAAACGCGAGCATTCCCGAACCGAAAGGCCGATAGTGGGTCTACACTCTGTATAACGCCTCGGCACAGCGGACGGTAATGCGTCAGCTTGCTGTCGCACATGCTACTTTGTGTGAACGGTCTGCTTAGGTCTCAACATCGGCGTTAAGCAGGCCGATTTTTGACCGCCTATTTAATTAGCGAGAAAATCCCCTAGATTGAGTTAAGGGTATGAATATTGCGGGTTACATAGCTGCACTGAATCACATTGCAAAGCCCTGTCAGGACGTACACTAGTCCATAGAAAGCGCAGTAGAATAGAGCGCTAACAGGTTGAGATACTCTGGTATTTCCAGCTAATGCAACAGGTTTTGTGGATATTGCTGTTATGAGTGAAGAAGAACGAAATAACGAAGGTGGAGCGGTTGTTGAGCGGGCTCGTCCCAAGCTGGCGAAGCCGCCGCTTTTTAAAGTAGTACTGATCAACGATGATTACACCCCAATGGAATTTGTGGTTGAGGTGTTACAGGTGTTTTTTAACCTGGACTGGGAACAAGCGCATGTGATCATGTTGCACGTTCATCAGAAAGGCAAAGGCGTTTGTGGTGTTTACACTCGCGAAATTGCTGAAACAAAAGTGGCTTTGGTCAATCAGTATTCCAGGGAAGGGAAACATCCATTGATGTGTGAAATGGAAGAAGCCTAAAACGAGGCAACGCTGTAAAGCAGTTGTCGACAATTAGATTAACTTTGGTCAATTAAAAGATAATGCTAAGTAAAGAGCTGGAATTTACATTAAACAATGCGTTCAAGGAAGCGCGCGCCAGACGGTTTGAATTCATGACGGTCGAGCACTTGCTGCTTGCTCTAATTGATAACCCCACGGCTGCGCAGGTGTTGCGTGCGTGTGGTGGTGACCTTGACACACTGCGCGATGAGCTAGACACCTTTGTTGAAGAAAACACCCCTTTACTCGACGAGAACGACACTCGCGAAACACAACCCACGCTTGGCTTTCAGCGCGTGTTGCAGCGTGCCGTATTTCATGTGCAAAGCTCAGGCAAAAAAGAAGTTACCGGTGCAAACGTACTGGTCGCCATCTTTGGTGAACAGGATTCGCAAACTGTTTACCTGTTGAACAAACAGAACATCACGCGCTTGGATGTCGTTAACTATATTTCGCACGGTATCGCCAAAAACTCGCAAGACGAACCAGAAGACACCGAAGAGGGTGGTACTGAGTATGGTGGTGAGGACGGCGAATCGGATGCCAAGCCGCTAGACAAATACGCAGCCAACCTTAACGAGAAGGCTCAGCGCGGCGAAATCGATCCGTTAATTGGTCGTGACTTCGAAATAGAACGCGCATCGCAGGTGCTGTGTCGACGTCGAAAAAATAATCCCTTACTGGTTGGTGAAGCCGGGGTTGGTAAAACCGCCATCGCTGAAGGCCTGGCTAAGAAAATCGTTGACGGCGAAGTACCTGATGTATTGGCTGACAGCGTTATTTACTCGCTCGACCTGGGGGCTTTGGTTGCCGGTACCAAGTACCGTGGCGATTTTGAGAAACGCCTGAAAAGCATCCTGACGCAACTCAAAAAAGAACCAGGTGCGGTGCTGTTTATTGACGAAATCCACACCATTATTGGCGCTGGCGCGGCCTCTGGTGGCGTGATGGACGCATCAAACTTAATTAAGCCAATGCTTGCCTCTGGCGAGCTTAAGTGCATTGGCTCAACAACTTATCAAGAGTATCGTGGCATCTTTGAAAAAGACCGAGCCTTATCGCGTCGCTTCCAAAAGATCGATGTGGTCGAGCCAACCATTGAACAAACCTATGAAATTCTTAAGGGCCTGAAAACCCGCTACGAAGAATTCCATGAAGTAAAGTATTCTCAAAACGCATTAAAAACGGCTGCCGAGTTATCCGGTCGTTACATCAATGATCGCTTTCTGCCAGATAAAGCGATTGATGTTATCGATGAGGCGGGTGCCAATCACCGAGTAAAAGGCACTTCAGCTAAAGGCAAGAAGTCTATTTCAGTAAAAGATATCGAGGCTATCATTGCCAAGATCGCTCGTATACCAGAAAAAAGTGTGTCGTCTACCGACATGGATAAGCTCAAGACGTTAGCCCGTGATCTTCGTATGTTGGTTTTCGGGCAAGACAAAGCGATTGATACGCTTGCCGCGGCTATAAAAATGTCGCGCTCGGGCCTGGGTTCGCAAGACAAGCCTATTGGTAGCTTTATGTTTGCCGGCCCCACCGGTGTTGGTAAGACAGAAGTCACCAAGCAGTTAGCCAAAGTGATGGGTATTGAGCTGATTCGTTTTGATATGTCTGAGTACATGGAGCGACATACGGTTTCACGCCTGATTGGTGCACCTCCAGGGTATGTTGGTTTTGATCAGGGTGGTTTGCTGACAGACGCTGTTGTGCAAAATCCTCACGCTGTGGTGCTGCTCGATGAAATTGAAAAAGCGCACCCCGATGTGTTCAACTTGTTACTGCAGGTTATGGATCACGGCACGCTGACCGATAACAATGGTCGTAAGGCTGACTTCAGAAACATCATTTTAATCATGACCACCAATGCTGGTGCTGAATCGATATCGCGCTCTACCATGGGTTTCACCGTGCAAGATCACTCCACCGATGGTTCGGAAGCGGTTAACAAAATGTTTTCACCGGAGTTCAGAAACCGTCTTGACTCAATTATTCAATTCAAGCCGCTTGATAAAGACATTATCCTTAATGTTGTAGACAAGTTCATCATTGAACTTGAAGCGCAGCTTGAAGAGAAGAACGTGTCCATCGACTTTAACTACGAAGCCAAAACATGGTTGGCCGAGCATGGTTTCGATCAAGCCATGGGTGCCAGACCAATGGCTCGTATCATCAGCGAAAATATCAAGAAACCGCTGGCCGATGAAATACTGTTTGGTCAGTTGAGTAAGGGTGGTAAGGTTCGCGTTATTCTCGATGACAAAGGCGAGATAGCCTTTCAGTTCGAGAGTCGTGACAACAAGGAAGTCTCTACCGAGAAAGGATAAGCCTGGTAGTTGCTGGATAAGCTTGGTATTTGCCAGACCAGCTACGACATTCTTTACTATTTCTGTCGGTATGAAATGCGACTAATAAAAAAGCCAACCGATGAGGTTGGCTTTTTTGTGTCCGAACCAATGAAGTGACTAGTTTGAGATTGGCGATAGCAGGTCAGGATTTGTTACAAGGTTTCGGACCCCGTGAGCATGATCTTCGGCAAAGATATTGTCGTTAAACCAAGCGCCAACTGTTTCGATGTTAACCTTGGCAACTTCAGGTCTGACGCTCCAGCTTACCTGGAAAGGTGAGCCCGCTTCATTGTAAGAAGGCCCTGTGGTCGAACCTGTGTACTGCACCGCATCACCGGTATTGCTCGGGATATTGATCGCCTGATACAGACCGTTAACCTGAGCAACTTCTGTCAGTGACATGAAATCCAGTGCCTGATCATCGTTAACCAGAACGTACACTTGAGTTTCAACGCGCAGCTGTGGATTCTTGATTGCATCGCTTAAGCACGACCCCAGTGTCGGTCCTGGTTCCACTTGAGCGGTTGTGTGCACGTAGTGAACTTCTATGGTGTCGCCAGCTTGCAGACCGCCGTGTTCTCCCATACCAACTTCTTTGCTAAGCGGTGCAGTCTCTTCAGCAGACAGTTCGCCGGAATATAAAAAGCCTGTGCCGTAACCTTTACCATCGCCGTTTCCGGCGTATTTACTGAAGTTGATGCCTTTGTGCTCAGCTCCTTCGTGCATGTGAATATTGCACAGGTTCATTTGTGTAAAAGCAGGTGCTGCCTGGAAAATACGTTGATTGTTACCCGCAGTGGAATCGATATCGCGAGGTGATTGCGGCCCGAAGCCAGCCCCATTTGTGGACTCCGCAAGGGCTGTGCGTTGATCAGCAATAACGCTGTCATCGGCCATGTTGTCATTAGCGGCTATGGCGGAGCCGACTAGTCCGACGGTAGCTACGGCTACAGCGAGTGTTTTAAATTTGTCGTTGTGTTGCATGTTACATCCAATGTTTGATTCGTTAAAGTCGCAGGTGGATTTCACCCGTACACGAGAATACTACGACAAAAAATCATCAAGTATGTTCCTTACTATTCATTTTTTATCCACTAGCAAGATTGAGCCGTGTCATCCTGGTAATGCGGAAGACAGAAGCAGGAAAGAGGGTGCAGCGATATCGAGGCTCGTAACTTTTTAGGTTACGAGCAGGTTCAGAACTGGTTTAGAGAACGGATTAGAACGAGTATTAAATGCTGGAGCCACCAGGCAATGTCAGCTGGTGGCGGTTGTGCGGGAACAAACTACTGAAGGCGTCCACTTGGCCAGTACTTGGCCAGCACCTGGTGATCACTGGGCGACTAATGACGCCCATTAACGGCTACGATAAGTGATGCGGCCCTTTGAAAGATCGTAGGGAGTCATTTGCACAGTCACTTTGTCGCCGGTAAGAATCCGGATGTAGTGCTTTCGCATTTTGCCGGAAATATGTGCGGTCACCACATGACCGTTTTCTAGTTCTACTCGGAACATGGTATTTGGAAGGGTGTCTATGACAGTACCTTCCATTTCAATTGGTTCTTCTTTAGCCATTAAATCTCAGTTAAGCCTATATCTATTTGTAACATTATCGCACATCGTTGTGCTAATCGCTTGATAGGGCAAGCGATAAAGCGAGCTGAATCGTTTGTGATTTGTCAAAAAGTGACGATAACAACCAGAATCTGGTGATCAAATCGCGAAATTCAAGGCAAATAGCCTGCCGAAGCACTCGACATTACTCAAATTAAAACGTTGTGCTTGGCGGTTGTGGCAACCATAATAAGGTTTGTTTTCTGGTGGCGGGTTTACCGCCTCATTCCAATTTTATGCACGATACAACGCTACTGCGCCCTAAAACGTCTGGCCGGTTTAACTCGCTGATGGAGCTCTATGAGAATAACTACATGCTCATACGCTTACTGGCGCCTGAGCTAAGGCAGTATCAGTCATCCACCTATGTTTCCAGGCCCGATGGACTGTTACCGCTGGAGCTCAGTGACATAGTCCATAACCGGTACACGACAACGTTCAAACTCACTTACCTGTTTTCGTCATCATCGCGACACGAGCGTGAGCCTGATCTCATGATTCGTTTGTATCACGATGCCAGAACGTGCGAGGTGATGAGTGGCCTCATACCGGCAGCGCGTAACGAGAAAAGACGCACCAGAGATTTATCCGATGGCTATCGACTTAATCGTTTTTTACACAAATGGATAAGCTATTGTTTGCGGCAGGGGCATGGATTTTCGCTGGTGTCAGAAAAGACACCAGCGTTGGTTGAGAGTTAAATACCAAACTAATTAATGCAGTGTTGATCGTAGCTTTTCTGATACCGTGCCATCGCAATCACGGTATTGTCCATGTCAACCGGTTCCAGAGGCATTCGAAGCCTGCGCTCCAGTGAAATAACGCGTTTGCTTAAGTCCTGACATTGCTTTTGTTTATTGCTCGACGCTATAGTCTGCTGGGCCGGAACGGTTGCCGGTGCTGTGGCCAGGGCTGGTGTGGCAGCCTGGCTGGATATTGTCTTGGCGTTAGACGTATCCGGCGCGTAGCTCAGCAGCTGTTTTGAAACTGCCGGTGTGGGTCGAGTTAATATCTGCGTATCATTGATGCGCGCGGCGGGTGCCGTGTCCAGTGCATGCTCAGACGTCGCCATAATGGAAGGCTGGGTATTCTTGGGCGCCTGTGTCGCGTCTGGCAGGTCGGGCGCTAATTTGCTCGCATTAATTTGCCCTGAGTCCATCACCTTGAAATCCACACCCTCTGGTGGTGGGTTTGGTGAAAAGGTGATTGAGCCATCTGCCTCAATCCAGCGATACAGCTTTTCGGCAAACGTCGCTTGGCTGAATGCCAGCAAAATAATGCAGATAATTAGTCGATTCATTGTTATACCGTTTATGCGATAGAGTTCTCGAAATCAGAATGCAAGCACAATGCCGATGCCCTCTGTAATGTCTTTAGTAAGTGTAGCTGCCGGTGGCGCAATTGGCGCGAGTGCCCGCTATGGCGTGGCCGTGCTGCTAGCGCCTGGCGCCCGATTCCCATGGTCAACGTTGTGTGTCAATGTCTTAGGCTGTTTTATTGCCGGCCTGGTCATCAGCTTGTTGCTTGGTCGGGAGCAGTTATCGCCAAACCTGCAGCTTTTTCTGATAACCGGCATTTTGGGTGGCTTCACCACTTTTTCCGCCTTTTCGCTTGATACCTTGCGTTTGGCTGAGTCTGGGCAGCTGATATTGGCAAGCGTGAACGTCATGGCCAATGTGTTGGGTGCCTTGATTGGCGTTGTCAGTGGCGCTTTGCTGGCTCGGGCGATTGTGGGCTGATGCGGCATTCACCAGCCAGTTCGGCTATTCTTGTGCAAACAACGAACTCCTTTTACCAACCTAAGATTTAGACAAAGCATGCTTGACCAAAAATTGGTGCGCAATGAGTTGGCATTTGTTGCTGAGCGGCAGCAAGTGCGCAATGTGCAAATCGACAAAAAACAATTTACTGAGCTCGAAGAGCAGCGCAGACTCGTGCAACAACGTTGCGAGGAATTACAAGCCAAACGCAATGCATCGTCAAAAGCCATTGGCCAGGCCAAAGCCAAAGGCGAGGACGCACAGCCCATTCTGGATGAAGTCGCTACTTTGGGAGATTCTTTAAAATCTGCCGAGGCCGAGTTGTCCGACGTTCAGGAAAAACTATCGGCCATCATGCTTGGCTTGCCTAACCTTGTGCACGAAAGTGTACCGGCGGGCAAGGACGAAAGCGATAACATTGAAGTGCGCACGGTAGGCACGCCGCGTCAATTTAACTATGAGCCACTGGACCACGTTGATATCGGTGCACGTAATGCGAGCCTCGATTTTGAAACAGCCTCTAAGCTCACTGGCTCGCGATTTGCGGTTATGCGCGGTGAAGTCGCGCAGCTGCATCGAGCGTTAGTGCAGTTTATGCTAGACACACATACCCGCGAAAACGGCTACACCGAAATCAATGTGCCAGCCATTGTTAATCGGGATTCTTTAATGGGTACCGGTCAGCTGCCCAAGTTTGAAGAGGATTTGTTCAAGCTCATTGCTGACAACGAATACTTCCTCATTCCAACGTCCGAAGTACCCGTCACCAATACTGTTAGGGACGACATTCTTGATGCTGAACAACTGCCAATCAAATACACCTGTCATAGCATGTGCTTTCGATCCGAAGCGGGTTCTTATGGACGCGATACACGTGGTTTGATACGACAACATCAATTTGAAAAAGTTGAGATGGTGCATATTGTGCGGCCCGAAGATTCCTGGCAGGCACTCGAAGACATGACATCACATGCCGAGAGTATATTAAAGAAACTCGAATTGCCGTTTCGCACCGTCATTTTATGTGGTGGCGATATCGGTTTTTCTGCGGCTAAAACCTACGACATCGAAGTTTGGTTGCCAGCGCAAAACACGTACAGAGAAATATCATCTTGCAGTAACTGCACAGATTTTCAAGCACGTCGAATGCAGGCTCGTTATCGCCATCCTGAGACGCGTAAAACCGAACTGGTACACACGCTAAATGGGTCGGGTTTGGCGGTTGGCAGAACTCTGGTTGCGGTATTGGAAAACTACCAACAAGAAGATGGCTCTGTCGCCGTGCCTGATGTGCTGCAATCGTACATGCATGGGCGTAAAACCATTCTGGAAGCCTGATTTAATTAATCAGTGCCAATTTACCAAGCCTGATTCTTGAGTTGACGCAGCGGTAACGCTTGACCTTTGGTCGAGCGTGAAGCAGTATTGGGACACGAATCGCAACAATCAGGAAAGCGCTCCGCGTCGCCTCAAATTATCGGCGTCAACGTGCGAATGCGTGGCACTTGTTGTTCTGGCACTTGCTGTACAAGGGCACTGCTGCACTATGAACAAGCTGGTAGAAGGGCATGACGGTAAACCTGTCATCGACAATCATGCAAGACTTGCTCGCGCGTTACCAAGCTTCCCACATTATTTGTTGCGTAATGCCGAACAATTTCGTCACCAGGTTGCGATGCGCCACAAAGACCTTGGTATTTGGCGTGAGTGGACCTGGGCTAATTTACTGGTAGAAATTCGTCGTTTTTCACTTGGACTTGCACAGCTTGGCCTGCAACCTGGCGACAAAGTTGCCATTATCGGAAACAACCGTCCTCGTCTTTACTGGACATTCGCCGCTGTACAAGCACTCGGCGGCGTACCGGTCCCTGTTTATGCCGATTCGGTTGCCGAAGAAATGAACTACGTGCTTGATCATGCCGGTATCCGCTTTGCTGTGTGTCAAGACCAAGAACAAATCGATAAGCTGCTGTCTCTCAAAGATAGCCTCGAGACGCTGGAATACCTTATCTATGACGAGCCTCGCGGTATGCGTTCCTACGATACCAATAGCGTATTGGCGTTTGATTTTGTGCAGCGCTTGGGCGAGCAGGCTGTTGAGCGTGATGCAGGACTTATCGCCAGTTGGAGTGGCGATATCGATAACATCCAAACCGATTCTTTGTGTGTCATGTTGTATACCTCGGGTACAACGGGCAGACCAAAAGGTGTCATGTTGTCGTACCGAAACTTGATTGTCACCTGTCTGAACGCGAATCGCTTCGATCACTTATCGCAACGTGAACAAACCATTGCTTATTTGCCTTTGGCCTGGGTAGGTGATCATGTGTTTTCCTACGGGCAATCGTATGTGGCGGGTTATTGTGTTTGCTGTCCTGAAAGTCCTGATACTGTCACTTCCGATCGCCGCGAAATAGCACCTAGTTACTTTTTTGCGCCACCACGTGTGTTTGAAAATTTGTTAACCAGTATCACGGTCAACATGGAAGATGCCAGCAAGGTTAAACGCGGTATGTTTAATTACTTTTTAAAAGTGGCCAATAAACACGGTGAGAAAATACTCAACCGCGATAGTGTTAACCCTGCAGCTGCGTTTATGTATGGCCTGGGCAAGCTATTTGTTTATGGTCCGCTTAAAAACAGACTGGGTATGAGTAAAGTGCGGGTTGCTTACACAGCCGGTGAAGCCATCGGGCCAGATATATTTCGTTTCTATCGCTCGCTGGGTATTAACTTAAAGCAGCTGTACGGGCAAACCGAAGCCAGTGTTTACATCACTGCTCAGCCTGATGGTGAAATCGATGCCAACACGGTCGGTACACCATCCATCGATGTTGAAATTGATATTGCTGACAACGGCGAAGTGTTGTATCGATCACCCGGTGTGTTTCTTGGCTATTATAAAAATGAGCAAGCCACCAATTCCACTAAAACACCCGAAGGCTGGGTGCACACAGGAGACGCTGGGTTTATTGATGATGCTGGGCATTTGCGCATCATTGATCGTTCAAAAGATGTCGGCAAGCTCAACAATGGATCGTTATTTCCACCCAAGTACATCGAAAACAAACTGAAGTTTTTTGCCGATATAAAAGAGGTTGTTGCTTTTGGTGATGGCCGCGACTACGTGGCCGTCTTCGTTAACATGGATCTAACCGCCGTTGCCAACTGGGCCGAGCGTAACAATATTGTTTATGGGTCTTATCAGGAGCTGGCTGCGCACCCTCGCGTTTACGAGATGGTTCACGATCACATACAAAAGGTTAACGAAGATCTGGCGTCAGAGTCTCGCGTAGCTGGCGCGCAAATAAAACGCTTTCTGGTGTTACACAAAGAGCTTGATGCCGACGATGGTGAACTAACGCGTACTCAAAAAGTTCGCCGTAGTTTTATTGTTGAGCGTTACGGTGATCTTATCGAGGCGTTGTATTCTGACAAAACCGAACAATTTGTATCAACCGATGTCACCTTTGAAGATGGCCGCACGGGCAGTATAGAGGCCAACGTGATACTCGCCACGGTAGACGGCTACCGCACACCACAAATGCAGGAGGCTGTGTGAGCACTGCATTAGATGAAGTCCAAACTCCGCTCAATGATAACACCGCTGTGGCAAGCGAGGCTGCACCGGTATTGCTCTCGGTCGATAATGTATCGTTGAGTTTTGGTGGCGTCAAAGCCATCAGTGATATTTCGTTTAACATTCTTAAAGGTGAAGTCAGGGCGATTATAGGGCCAAACGGGGCCGGTAAAACCTCCATGCTTAACGTCATCAACGGTTTTTATCATCCTCAGGAAGGGCGTATCAGCTACAAAGGCAAAACCCGAAAACGCATGAAGCCGCATCAGGCAGCTGCCTCGGGTATTGCCCGCACCTTCCAAAACGTAGCCTTGTTTTCTGGCATGAGTACGCTGGATAACATCATGTCAGGCCGCTCTTTAAAAATGCATCGCGGTCTAATCTGGCAAATGCTGCATGTCGGTCCGGCTCGCAACGAAGAAATAGCCCACCGCCAGTTTGTTGAAGGAATTATCGATTTTCTGGAAATCGCGCACATTCGAAAACAGCCTGTTGGTAAGTTACCGTACGGCTTACAAAAACGTGTTGAATTGGGTCGTGCAATGGCAATGCAACCCGAGCTACTGTTGCTCGATGAACCAATGGCCGGGATGAACCTGGAAGAAAAAGAAGACATGAGTCGATTCATACTCGACTTAAACAGCGAATTTGGCACAACGATCGCGCTGATCGAACACGATATGGGTGTCGTGATGGACCTGGCTGACCGAGTGGTGGTGCTGGATTATGGCCAGAAGATCGCTGATGGTACGCCCAGCGAGGTACAAGCGAATCAAAACGTCATTGATGCTTATCTTGGAGTGGCCAGCTAATGGAAGCTTTAATGCCGGCACTCGATGCCGTTTTTCTTGCACCGTTTCGGGACATGGTCTCGCTGCCTGATTTTTTAATTCAGGTTATCTGGGAAGGTTTTGTGTCCGGCATTTTATATGCCCTTATCGCTCTGGGCTTTGTGCTTATTTATAAAGCCTCGGCCGTGTTCAATTTTGCGCAGGGCATTATGGTGGTGTTTGCCGCTTTGGTTCTGGTGAGTTTGTTTGATATGGGTGTGCCGGCGTGGATAGCACTTATCCTAACTATCGGGGTTATGGGCATATTGGCTCTGACTATCGAACGTGTCGTATTGCGTAAGTTGGTTAATCAGCACGAGGCCATCTTGCTCATGGCCACCATCGGACTTACGCTGGTGTTAAAAGGCGCTGGGCAACTGGTTTTTGGCGGCGAGCCAAAAACCATGATCACTGAAGAGCTCGGATTCTCCACTGGTTCATCAGACTGGGAAGTGTTCGACGGCATTGTAATTTTTCAGCACATTGATATTGCCGCGGCCGTCATTGCCATTGTTATGGTTGCCGCGCTCGGTGTGTTTTTCTCTAAAACCCGAATTGGTCGTGCCTTAAGGGCCGTGGCTGACGACCATCAAGCCGCTTTGTCGGTGGGTATATCACTTAATCAAATATGGGCTATCGTTTGGTTTGCCTCTGGCATTGTTGCTTTGGTCACCGGCATAATGTGGGGCGCGCGCTCAGATGTGTCGTTCGCACTTGAAATTATTGCGCTCAAAGCACTGGCTGTGCTTATTCTTGGTGGATTTACGTCCATACCGGGAGCCATTGTAGGTGGTTTGATTGTTGGCATTGGTGAAAAACTGTTCGAAGTGTACTGGGGGCCACTGTTTGGTGGCGGCGTAGAAGCCTGGTTCGCTTATGTTTTGGCGCTTATCTTTTTACTGTTCCGACCGCAAGGCATGTTTGGCGAACGACACATAGAGAGAGTCTGATGTTTTATCGTGAAGCCGGACAATTTAAAACAACTTATGCTGACGATCAGGCGTTACTGCCCATAGCGCAAGACCGTGTTGGTCTGATCATTGTTCTGGCGATTGCCTTTTTGGTGCTGCCCATCGTTGCCAGTGATTTTTTTCTCAGTTCCATCATGATTCCGTTTCTGGTGTTCGCGCTGGCCGCAATAGGACTGAACATACTGATGGGTTACGCGGGCCAGTTATCGTTGGGCACCGGTGCATTCATGGGCGTCGGCGCCTACAGTTGCTATAAGCTCACCACCATTTTTCCCGATCTGAATATTCTTATCGTGTTGTTGTTGTCAGGCTTTTTCTCTGCTGGCGTGGGAGTTGTGTTCGGTCTGCCGAGTTTACGCATTAAGGGTTTGTATCTGGCTATAACAACACTGGCTGCCCAGTTTTTTCTCGAGTGGTGTTTTATTCGAGTGGGCTGGTTATACAACTACAACGACTCTGGCGCTATTGAAGTGCCTCAGCGTGAGCTTTTTGGTTTGGCAGTTACAGGTCCGCACGCCACACCTGAGACCCGTTACTTGATTATTCTGACGATTGTTGCAGTGATGACTTTGGTTGCTGCCAATGTGTTGCGTGGTCGAATAGGGCGTTCATGGATGATGATAAGAGACATGGATATTGCCGCTGAGCTTATGGGTGTGCGGCCCTTGTATGCAAAGCTCTCAGCCTTTGCGTTTTCAAGTTATTACTGCGGGGTAGCCGGGGCGTTAATGGTGTTTATGTGGCTGGGCTCGGCTGAAGTGGAAGCTTTCGATATCAATCATTCATTTCTGGTGCTGTTTATGGTCATCATTGGTGGAATGGGGTCGTTAACCGGTTGCTTCATGGGGGCGGCATTTATCTGGGTATTGCCGGTTATTCTGCGTGCAATACCACCGGCATTCGAGCTGGATATTCTGGCGGCGACCATGGAGCACATTAGCTCCATTATTATTGGAGCGCTTATTATTTTCTTTTTAATCGTAGAGCCTCACGGGCTTGCGCGTTTATGGCGTGTAGGCAAAGAGAAGCTGCGAACCTGGCCATTCCCTTATGCAACCTAGGAATGTCTGTAGAGTAAAACAGTTGGGTAACATAATGAAACTTGGAGAAACCATGAATTTAAAAAAACTTAGTTGTACAGCTATTGCAGCTGCGGCAATGGTGGTTGGTCTGCCTATAGCGCAAGCTGAAGACTCGTTGTTTATGCCATCATTGACCTACCGTACCGGTCCGTTCGCAGGTGGTGGTACGCCGTTCGCCGATGGTTACGCAGATTACTTCAATATGCTCAACGAGCGTGATGGTGGTATTGGTGGCGCAAAAATCGTTGTCGAAGAATGCGAAACTGCTTACAACACGCAAAAAGGCGTGGAGTGCTATGAAGCAACCAAAGACAAAGGCGCGCTTGCCTACAGTCCTTTGTCCACCGGTATTACCCTGGCCCTCATCCCTAAAGCCTCAGTCGATGAAATTCCCGTGTTCTCTATGGGCTATGGGCTTTCCGCTGCTGCAATAGGTGAAAAATTCCCGTGGACATTTGTCTATCCAACGACCTATTGGAACCAACTGTCATCGATTCTTAAGTACATCGATGCCAACGGTGGTCTGGATGGAAAGAAAGTCGGCTTTATTTATCTTGATGTTGGTTACGGTAAAGAACCATTGCCACTGCTTGAAAAACTTTCTGCGTCTTTGGGTTTTGAAGTTGCAAAATACCCAGTCGGCGTAAAGGAAATGCAGAACCAGTCAGCGCAATGGTTGAATGTTCGAAAAGAGCGTCCGGACTGGATGATCATGTGGGGTTGGGGTGCGATGAACCCAACAGCGGTAAAAGAAGCGGCCAAAATACGTTACCCGCTTGATCGTTTCATTGGTAACTGGTGGGCAGGTTCTCACAACGATCTGAATGCAGTCGGTAAATCAGGTAAAGGTTATCTGGCGGCTAATTTTTCTGGCATTGGCCAGGACTTCCCGGCAGTGCAAGATATCCTGACGCACGTGGTCGATAAAGGTAACAGTAAAGTTGCGTCACGCGATGATGTGGGAAATGTGCTGTATAACCGCGGCATGTTTAACGCTGTTGTACTGGCAGAGGCGATTCATGTGGCACAGCAAAAAACAGGCAAAACAGTGATTACTGGCGCTGATATGCGAGACGGTTTGGAAAACATCAATATTGATGAAGCTCGTTTAAAAGAGCTGGGTCTGGAAGGTTTCTCGGCTCCTGTGAAAGGCACATGTTCTGATCATGAAGGTGCCGGTGCTGTATTTTTACAACAGTGGAACGGTGAGGACTGGGAAAAAATCACAGATCTTATTGAGCCAGACAACGACACTGTTCGCCCATTACTTGAAGAAGCGGCAGAGAAGTACGTGTCTGATAAGCCCGACTGGCAGGGACAAACCTGCAGCTAGTGAGCATGAGTGATAGCAGCCAACAGGTTGATGAAACAATGATCCTCGATGTGAATAACATCGAGGTCATTTATGATCACGTGATACTGGTTCTAAAAGGTGTCTCACTGCAAGTGCCAAAGGGTGGCATCGTCGCGCTGTTAGGTGCCAATGGTGCTGGCAAAACCACCACGTTAAAAGCGGTGTCAAATTTGCTGCAGGCCGAGCGTGGCGAAGTGACCAAAGGCTCAATTGAATTTGAAGGCAAGGAAGTACAAGCGCTGTCACCGAACGAGCTTGTTAAGCGTGGCTGCATACAAGTGATGGAAGGGCGACATTGTTTTGAACACCTGACCATCGAAGAAAATCTCATGACAGGTGCCTTTACTCGCAAAGACGGGAAAGCGGCTGTTCGAGATGATCTGGAAATGGTGTATCAGTATTTCCCACGCTTGCGTGAACGTAAAACATCTCAGGCCGGTTACACATCTGGTGGCGAGCAGCAAATGTGTGCCATAGGTCGAGCGCTAATGTCGCGACCCAAAATGATTTTGCTTGACGAACCTTCCATGGGTCTGGCGCCACAACTGGTGGAAGAAATATTTGATATCGTTCAACAGCTAAATCGTGACACAGGCGTGTCGTTTCTGCTGGCTGAACAAAACACCAATATTGCTCTACGATACGCTACGTATGGCTACATACTCGAGTCTGGTCGCGTGGTATTGGATGGTTCTGGCGACGAACTTCGGGACAATGCTGATGTAAAAGAGTTTTATTTGGGTACCGGCGGAGAAGGGCGACGCAGCTTCCGCAATGTGAAGCATTACAAGCGCCGTAAGCGCTGGCTCGCTTAAGGCTTGCTGCCCCATAATTCTCCGACTAGCCCAATAATGCACATCCGACGCTGCGCTGCCGTATAATTACAAGCTCCGGTATGCAAAGGGGTTGGTCTGTTGGGCAAGTACTTTGACGAACTTGATACACAAGAGCCCCGACTCCGCACTCGGGCTCAATTTACAGCGCTTGGCAAACAACTGCAGCAAGCAGTAAGCGATTGCCCTGGTTGGGCAGTACACCTTGCTGATGTTGACCTGTCGTCTATTGACAGTGAATCCGCACTTCAAACCTTACCTATTTTGCGTAAAAGCGAACTGATGCAGGCACAAGCACAGCAACCCCCTTTTGGTGGTTTTGTTAATGAGACCGGCCTGGAAGGAAGTAGGGTATTTATGTCGCCGGGTCCGGTATGGGAACCACAAGTGAGCTCGGCCGACCCCTGGCAGGCAGCACGCGCCTTGCACGCAGCAGGTTTCCGGCGTGGTGATCGTGTCCACAACACGTTTTCTTATCACGTTACGCCCGGTGGTTTTATACTGGATGAGGGCGCGCGAGCATTAGGTTGTACTGTGTTCCCATCCGGAACCAGTTCAACCGAACAACAAGTAGAGACCTTAGCCACATTTGCAGCCAGTGCGTTTGTGGGCACGCCTGACTATCTGAAAACGGTGTTAACTAAAGCTGATGAGCTCTCTACTGCTTTACCTGATTTAAAGCGCGCCATGGTGTCAGGTGGACCATTGTTTCCAGCCATGCGTGAGGAATTTGATCAGCGCAATATCACTGTGCAGCAATGCTATGCCACAGCAGATCTTGGTGTCATTGCTTATGAAACCCATCACGACGGTGCGGTTGTGCCGGGAATGATCATCAATGAAACGTTGATCGTGGAAATCGTTAAGCCGGGAACCGGGGAACCGGTAAGCGCAAATGAAGTAGGCGAAATTGTCGTCACTCGCATGCATCCCGATTATCCGTTGGTTCGGTTTGCCACCGGGGACATGTCTGCGTTTATTGAAGAACTAAGCCCGTGTGGTCGCACTGCAAAACGCATTAAGGGCTGGATGGGTAGGGCAGACCAACGCACTAAAGTGCGAGGTATGTTTGTTGATCCTTCGCAAATTCAGTTGCTCAGAAAAGAACACCCTGAATTGTCAGCGGTGCGCCTGATTGTTTCTAGAAGTAACGACAAAGATGAAATGCGCTTAAAGTTCAATACCACGGCCGGTTCGGCCGTCGTCGAAAATGCAGCTTTGGTGGATACATTAAAAAAACTGACAGGGCTTAGTGGTCAGGTGGAATGGATTGATAAAGCACTACCAAACGATGGCGTCGTCATTGATGATCAAAGGGAATTGGCTTAATCATGAACACTAATAATGACTATAGTGACAGCAGTGATGGCAATAACAATAGACTAAAGCCTCGCGCTCCGAACACCACGGTTATCGATAAAGAAACAACCACTCCATCAATGCGTACCATTGCCATGCCAGCCGATACTAATCCGGCTGGTGACATATTCGGTGGATGGATTTTGGCGCAAATGGATTTGGCTGGCGGTAGCCACGCCTTCTACGTGGCACAGGGTCGATGCTCAACAGTAGCGGTAACTGGCATGCAGTTTCACTTACCTGTCTACGTTGGAGATGAAGTCAGTTGCTACTGTGCAACGCAGGAAATTGGTACAACATCAATTACTGTATTTGTAGAAACATGGGTGAGGCGTCGACGCCTGGAAAAGGCCGTAAAGGTAACAGAAGGTTTATTCACTTTTGTCGCCTTGGACGATCAAGGCAAACCGCGACCCGTACGCGACCTTGACGGAGAATTAAACAGGACTTAAGCCCTGGCCAACAAGACATGAGCCAGATGACTTGAGCGAGATGACGTGAGTAATATGACGTGAGCAATATTCTATGGCGACCCAGTGCTGAGCAAGTTGCCAGTGCACCCATCGAACACTTCCGTGCGTTTGTTAATGAGCGCGTCGGATTATCAATACAAAACTACACGCAATTGCATGCATGGTCGGTCGATTCAAGCGCCGATTTTTGGTCCTGCATGTGGGACTTTAATGGCATTGTATGCGAGCGAAAAGGCGATACCGTACTCAGTAATGGTAATGCTATGCCTGGGGCTCGCTGGTTTCCCGATGCCAGACTTAACTACGCAGCTAACTTGCTCAGACGCAATGACAATAGTGATGCCATTGTCTTTAAAAGTGAAAACGGTGATCAGTTCAGTCTGTCTCACGCTCAGTTGCGTTCTCAGGTTGCTTCCCTTTCGAGGGCATTGCGTGCGCAGGGCGTTGTTGCCGGCGACCGAGTGGCAGGCTTTGTTCCTAATATGCCGCAGGCTGTTGTGGCCATGTTGGCCTCTGCCAGCATTGGTGCTGTGTGGTCTTCGTGCTCTCCCGATTTCGGATTAAGCGGTGTGCTTGATCGCTTTGGGCAAATAGAACCCAAAATTCTTTTTGCGGCTGATGGGTATCACTATGCTGGTAAAACTCACGACTCGCTAAAGTTGGTTAGCGAACTCACCGAGCGCATACCCAGTGTGGAACAAGTCATTGTGTTCAACTACACTGAGCGCCATGAACACCCCACAGAAAATCTAAGTGGCCGTGCCAAAACCATTGGTGCGTCATTTGAGCAATTAGCTAACGATGGTTTATCCGAACCGCTGGTAACCGAAGCTTTGCCGTTTGATCATCCGCTGTTCATCATGTTTAGTTCTGGTACAACCGGAAAACCAAAGTGCATTGTGCACGGAGCTGGTGGTACCTTGCTGCAACACGTTAAAGAGCACCAATTACACGTCGGTGTGCAAGCCGACGAAAAAATATTTTTCTTCACCACGTGCGGTTGGATGATGTGGAACTGGTTGGTTTCAGGGCTAGCCGTTGGCGGTACTTTGCTGTTGTACGACGGTTCGCCGTTTTACCCAGATGGCAATGTGGTGTTTGATTTCGCTCAAAGTTCAGGTATGCACTATTTGGGCACGTCAGCCAAGTTTATTGATGCGTGTAACAAGGCTGGTATTTCGCCAATGACTACGCACCAACTACCGCAGCTAAAGTCAGTTTTATCCACCGGTTCGCCGCTGGTGCCAGAAAGCTTTGACTACGTTTACGAGAAGATTGCAAAAAATATCTGCGTGTCTTCCATGTCTGGCGGTACAGATATTCTTTCCTGCTTTGCTTTGGGTAACCCCACATTGCCCGTTGTGCGCGGCGAGCTACAATGCATTGGTTTAGGCATGGACGTGCAGTCGTACTCTGATGATGGGCAAGCACTACCAAACGATGAGAAGGGTGAACTCGTTTGTGTAAAACCGTTTCCATCAATGCCGGTTGGCTTTTTCAATGATGCCAACGGCGCACGCTATCATGCTGCGTATTTTGATCGATTCGATAACGTGTGGTGTCATGGTGATTACATCAGCTTGACTGACAGCGCGGGTATGATTATTTATGGACGCTCCGATGCGGTATTAAATCCCGGTGGTGTACGCATTGGTACCGCCGAAATTTATCGTCAGGTCGAACAATTTGACGAAGTCGTTGAGTCACTTGTCATCGGGCAATCCTGGGACAACGATGTACGCGTTGTATTATTTGTGCGTCTGCGCGAATCACTCAAGCTTAACGACGAGCTCATCGATAAACTTAAAAAACATATCCGCACCCATGCAACCCCGCGGCACGTACCCGCCCGCGTTGTTCAAGTTGAGGATATTCCACGTACGCGCAGTGGCAAAATAGTAGAGCTTGCGGTGCGTAAAATTGTGCACGGCGAATCGGTCGATAATATAGATGCGTTAGCCAATCCTGAAGCCTTAGCACTGTTTAAAGACAGACCCGAGCTGGCGGTGTAATTGCGTCCATGAGCGAAACAGAAAACGATCCACTCGAATCGCTGAAAGACCTGCTTAGTAACAGCGGCTTGCCACCGGTGAACAGTTGGCATCCCACTAGCACACGTGATATCGATATGCGTATAGCGCGCAACGGTGAATGGTTTTACAACGGCTCGATCATTCCCCGTGCTCGTATGGTTAAGCTTTTCTCGAGCGTGCTAAGAGTTGACGATGATGGCGAAACGTATTTGGTTACCCCGCACGAAAAGCTCAGAATTATCGTTGAAGACGCCCCTTTTACTGTGGTTCTGCTACACAGACAGGGAGAAGGAAAAAACCAGGGCTTGGTTCTGACCACCAATACCGGTGATAAAGTGCTGGCCGGAGCACAACACCCCATTTCGGTGGAGTACACACGGCCAAACGGCGAGCCTTCACCCTATGTTGTGGTGCGAGATCGATTGCGCGGCTTGATATCAAGATCGGTGTTTATCGAGTTGGCAGAGCTTGCCCAGACGCAACGTGACTATCACGGTGATGAACACATGCATGATGACAACGATGTTATTGGTGTTTACAGCGATGGGTGTTTCATGCCCTTGGCGCTGCATTAAGTTTAGCGATGTCTGCTATGTCAAATAAGCTCGAAGCGAAAGAGATCAGTGTTTGGCGTGGCGATAACTTGTTACTCAACAATGTGTCTTTTACGCTAGACGCAGGCGAAGTGCTGCAAGTGCGCGGCGCAAATGGCAGTGGCAAAACCACCTTGCTGCGTGTTGTCTGTGGTCTGGGTTTGGCTGATGAAGGGCAGGTTTACTGGTCAGGTAAGCCAATCGAAAAAAACCGCGATCAATATTATGAAAACCTGCTTTATCTTGGTCATAAGCCTGGCATAAAACCGGCGCTGAGCGCTATCGAAAATCTACGCATATTTACTTTACTCAATGGCCGTGCTGCATCGGCTAAAACCGACGCGGACATTGAGCAGGCTTTAGATGAGTTATCACTCATATCAAAAGCACATCTTCCTTGTCGCGCTTTATCGGCTGGGCAACAACGCCGCGTTGCGCTTGCACGTCTGGTGCTGCAAACAGCCAAACTGTGGGTACTGGATGAACCGTTGACATCGTTGGACAAAGCCGGATTGGCGCTGGTGGAACAACGCATGGCCGCACATGCTCACAGTGGCGGCTCTATTTTATTAACCACGCATGCGCCGGTGAACATGGCAGGCGTAAAGGTGAGCACACTTGAACTTGGATAACGGCACATCACCGGTTGGCATTGCTCTGTTAATCAAATGCATTGTTGTGCGCGAGTGGTCTATTGCTGTGCGTAACCCCGGGCAGTGGTTGAACCCATTGCTGTTCTTTGTGATTGTGGTCAGCCTATTTCCGTTGGGCATTGGGCCCAGTCCAGCCACGCTTGAAACTATTGCGCCTGGCATAATGTGGGTCAGTGCTTTGTTGGCGGTGCTGCTATCGCTGGATGCGTTGTTCGATGCTGACTACGCCGATGGCACACTAGAGCAAATGGTGCTCAGTGGGCAGTCTATGTCGTTAATTGTTCTGGCAAAAGTACTGGTACATTGGCTGCTCAGTGGCCTGCCTCTGCTGGTGCTCTCGCCTATACTGGGCTTGCTGCTTAATTTATCGCTCGACACCATGCCCGTGCTGATGATCAGTCTGTTTCTAGGCACATTGACAATGAGCCTGATTGGCGCGATTGGTGCGGCTTTGACGGTTGGTCTGAACCAAGCGGGCGTTCTCCTGTCTTTATTAGTACTGCCATTAACGGTACCGGTGTTGATTTTTGGCAGTGCATCAGTGGCTGCTGCCGCCAGTGATATCAGTGCCAATGGACCACTGCTCATCTTGGCAGCCGTGCTCATTCTGGCCCTGTCGCTGGCCCCGCTGGCAACGGCCCTGGCGCTGAAAATAGGCGTTTCGGGGAGCAACTAACGATGCTTAGCATCCAGTATGCGCATTTGGCCGTAAATGCCTATAAAATAGGGCGTTTTATTGTTGAGACAAAGCTTGTGAGGTTTGGGTTTGTTTAAGTGGCTCCACCGATTCGGCTCCGCGCCGTTTGTTTACCGCTTCTCCGGTGCGCTTGCGCCCTGGGTTGGCGGGGCATGCGCGGTGTTGCTGGGCATAGGACTCTATCTGGGCTTGTTCGTTGCGCCGACCGACTACGAGCAAGGTGAAAGCTACCGTATTATCTATGTCCATGTGCCTGCGGCAATTATGTCCATGTTTGTCTATATGGTCATGGCGATCAGCAGTGCCGTTTTCCTGATCTGGCGCATGAAGCTGGCTGACGCGGTTGCGCAGGCAGCAGCTCCCATCGGCGCCTCGTTCACGTTCCTTGCTTTGGTTACCGGTTCATTATGGGGCAAGCCAATGTGGGGCACCTGGTGGATATGGGATGGCCGACTCACCTCCGAACTGTTGTTGTTGTTTTTATATTTAGGCTACATGGCCTTAAGGGCAGCTATCGAGCAACCGCAAAGTGCAGCCAGAGCTGCCGCTGTGCTGGCGATAGTTGGGGTAGTGAACATACCCATTATTCATTACTCGGTGGAGTGGTGGAGTACCCTGCATCAACCGGCAACCATCACTAAACTAAAGCCATCCATACACGAGAGTATGGCGGTACCTTTACGTTTCATGATATTCGGCTTTCTGTTTTTGTTTGGTTATGTGCTGTTGGTTCGGTTACGCACCGGCATTTTGCAACGCGAAGCTCGTGCGTCATGGGTGGCACAACTGCCTGAAATTATGCGGTTCAATGCGCTCGCCCCAGCGGCTGATTCCCAAGCTGTTTCACCAAGCAAGCATTCAGAGACAAAGCATGGCTGAATTTTTTAACATGGGCGGTTATGCCGCTTTCGTTTGGCCTTCTTTCGGCATTACCTTTTTGGTTTTGTGGGCCAATGTCTGGTTTGCAAAAAATCAGTTCAAGCGCGTAACGCGTGAGACCGCCCGACGCTCGGCCATGACCCGAGCCAAGAAGCAGGCCAGAGCCAGTTAACCCATAGCCAGTACACCCTTAGCCAGTAACCCATAGTCAGCTAAACCAGAGCAAATATAAAGTGACACCAAAACGCCGACAAAGACTTATCCTCATATGCCTGATGCTGGTAGGGGTTGGCCTTGCAACATTTATAGGTGTTAAAACGTTTAAAGAGAACATCACCTTATTTCGATCACCCAGTGACATTGTTGCTGGTAAGGTCAAAGATGGAACCCGATTCCGTATTGGTGGCATGGTGGTGGAAAACAGTGTGCAAAGACGTTCTGATAACCTGGACATAAAATTTGATCTTACCGACCATGCTAATACCGTTACCGTCAGCTACAACGGTATACTGCCCGACTTGTTCAGCGAAGGGCAGGGTATAGTGGCTATGGGGCAGTTAGATACCGATGGCATGTTTGTCGCCTCTGAGGTACTGGCCAAACACGATGAGAACTACATGCCGCCCGAAGTTGCAGAAGCCCTTAAAAAGGCCGGTAAAATGCCAGGCACCAGCGCTAATTTTGGTGCGCAGACGCTGGTCCAGCCTTGATGCGCAGCCATGATGTATAACAATGAGAGACAGCCATGATTCCTGAACTTGGACTGTTCGCGTTAATTCTGGCCCTGGCCACATCCATTGTATTGGGCGTTGTGCCACTGGTCGGTAGCTTTGTTGGTAGCCGCAGCTGGATGGCCGTGGCGCGTCCCGCGGCGTTAATTCAATTGTTTTTCGTGGCTTTGTCTTACGCCTGTCTCACCTGGACTTTTATCGGTAATGACTTCAGCGTGTTGTACACTGCAAACACCTCTAATACCGGCTTACCCTTAATCTATAAAATTTCGGGCGTCTGGGGAGGCCATGAAGGCTCCATCCTGTTATGGGTGTTTATATTGTCAGTTTGGGTAGGCGCAGTGGCCTTGTTCAGCGCAAGCCTGCCTGCTGTGTTGCTCTCTCGCGTGCTCGCGGTGCTGGGTTTAATCAGTGTGGGCTTTATGTTGTTTGTGTTGCTCACCTCCAACCCGTTTGAACGCTTGTTTCCAATTCCTGCCGATGGCGCGTCGCTGAATCCGTTGCTGCAAGACCCTGGTATGGCAATACACCCGCCCATGCTGTACATGGGCTACGTTGGGTTCTCTGTGGCATTCGCGTTCGCGGTCGCCGCGCTCATTGAAGGCAAGCTTGACGCTGCCACCTTACGTTGGATGCGACCGTGGACTAACATTGCCTGGGTGTTTCTGACCATAGGTATAGCCCTTGGCAGTTACTGGGCTTACTACGAGCTGGGTTGGGGCGGTTGGTGGTTCTGGGACCCGGTCGAAAACGCATCCTTTATGCCTTGGTTGGTCGGCACTGCACTGATTCATTCGCTGGCAGCTTCTGAAAAACGCGGGGTTTTTAAGGCGTGGACCGTGTTATTAGCTGTGCTGGCTTTTTCACTGAGTTTACTGGGCACTTTTCTGGTTCGTTCGGGTGTACTGACTTCAGTGCACGCCTTTGCTACCGACCCTGCGCGTGGCCTGTATGTGTTGCTGTTTTTGGGTGTGGTAGTGGGTGGTTCTCTGTTGTTATTTGCCGCACGAGCCCATGTATTGAAAAGTTCTACCGCGTATCAATTGGTATCGCGCGAGTCGGCGTTGCTTGTCAACAATGTGCTGCTGGTTGTGGCCTGCGCTATGGTGTTGTTTGGGACCTTGTATCCGTTGCTTCTGGATGCTCTTGGCTACGACAAGCTTTCGGTTGGCGCGCAATACTTTAACGCTATGTTTGTGCCGCTCACGCTACCCATCTTGTTTATTGTTGGGGTGGGCGCCATGCTCAACTGGAAAAAAGACAAGCTCGAAGGCAGACGCAGCATGTTTATTGTTCTGGCTATTCTTAGTGTCGTGTTAGCGGTGATTCTGAGTATGCGCTTTACACAGTTCAAACCGGCAGCCCTGGGAGCCATTGCGTTGGCTTTATGGGTTGTTGCCAGCAGCTTGTACGGACTGGTATACCGTATTCGTAACAAGCGAAAACGCCTTAGTGCGCTAATGCACACGCCTGGCGCTTTTTGGGGAATGACCATTGCTCACATTGGTATTGCGGTTTTTACAGTTGGTGTGGCGTTGACGTCCATCTATGACCAGGAAGAAACCGTGCGCATGAGCACCGGCGATACCCACGAGGTCGGTGACTACACTATTGCATTTAACTCAATACAGGAAGTCGAGGGCGAAAACTATCTGGCCATGCAGGGGGAGTTTTTAATAAGCCGTGACGGCACGAGCTCCAGCTCGGTGATATCTGAGAAACGTATTTATAATGTTCGTCGCGATTTAATGACTGAAGCCGGAATCGATGCAGGCTTGACCCGCGATATCTTTATCGCTCTGGGCGAATCCCTTGACGACGGCGATGCCTGGGCTGTGAGATTACAAGTTAAACCGTATATCCGCTGGATATGGATCGGTTCGCTTATCATGGCGCTTGGCGGTCTAATTGCCGCGCTTGATGCGCGATACCGTATGGCTTCAAAGCGCAAGCGTGTGAAAACCGCAGCGACCGGCTTTGACTCAGGTGTTGAGTCGACACCAGGTACTGGTGCTGTTGCCAAGTCATGACAAAATTTCTGCCCTTTATTATTTTTGTTGTTCTGGCAGGCTTTCTGTACAAAGGTCTTGCGCTTAACCCCAGCGAGGTGCCTTCACCTTTTATTGGCAAACCTGCGCCAGTGGTTCAAGGGACACTGTTAAATAGTGGCAGTGAGTTTGATTCGGGCACCATGGATGGGCAGGTTTGGATACTCAATGTTTGGGCAAGCTGGTGTCGCGAGTGTGCGTACGAGCACCCATTGTTTGTTGATCTGGCCGCTAATCGGCAGGTGCCGATCGTTGGTCTTAACTACAAAGACCAAACCGCAGACGCTAATCAATGGTTAGCGCGCTTTTCAGATCCTTACAGCTACATTGTGGAAGATCAGACTGGCGACATTGGACTCGATTGGGGCGTTTATGCTGTGCCCGAAACCTTTGTTATCGATAAATCGGGGGTTGTCAGGCACAAGGTTATAGGGCCCGTCACACCCGCTATGCTTAACGAGAAAATCATTCCGTTGCTTGACGATTTGATGGCCAAGTCATCATGAAGGAAGGCGCTATTTTCAGTGTGATCGATACTGCCAGGCATCCGGTTAACTGGTTTGTTTTAGCGTTGCTGTTGGGCAGCCTTATGGCACCAGGTTCAAGCCGTGCTGCCGATGCCTTACTCGATTTTGACACCGAAGAGCAGGCGGCTTTGTACCTGCAACTCACTAAAGACCATCGCTGTCTTAAATGTCAAAATCAAAACCTCGCCGATTCCAACGCCGGTATCGCACAAGATTTAAAGCGTGAAATATATGAGCGTGTTATTGCCGGTGATTCAAGGAAAACCATTTCCGACTATCTGGTGTCTCGCTATGGCGATTTCGTGCTGTACAAACCGCCGTTTAAAGCCACAACCTATGCTTTGTGGATAGGGCCCTTTGTGTTGTTGCTTGGTGCGCTTTGGTATGCTTTTAGAATAAGCCGTAAAAGTAAGTCTGCGCAACCATCCCCCGATGCCGCAGCCCTGACGCGCGCACGCGAGCTACTCGACGACTAACACCGGTAGGTCCCTTACCAGCAGGTCCATTATTGGTGACGTGGTTGGTATTTTAACGGTTGAACAGGCTTGCTCATTACTGGGAGTTTTCAATCAAATCGCCTTGCCAGGCACTTTGAGGTAGTATGTATTATGCCTTTCAAGGAGCTTAATACTGTCATGAAAAAATCCCTCTTCTTTAGCGCTGCCATTGCGTCACTAACGGCAATGCCACTAGTGGCAACAGCGGCTGACATTAAAATCGGGTTTGTCACAACGCTAACAACAGGTGGCGCTGTCATCGGCAACGATATGCGCGATGCGGTTAATCTGGCTGTTGAGCAGCTAGACTCAACCATGGGTGGTAAGTCGTTTGAAATTATTTTTGAAGACGACGGCTTCAAACCGGAAATCGGCAAACAGGCCACCGAAAAACTGGTTAAAGAAGACAACGTCGATATCGTTGCCGGTTATATCTGGTCAAACGTGTTAATGGCATCGTATAAGGCAGTTACGCGTGCAGATAAAGTTATTATCAGTGCCAATGCGGGACCTTCAGCTATCGCTGGCAAGTTGTGCCACGAAAATTTTTTTTCCACTTCATGGCAAAACGATCAGACGCCCATGGCCATGGGTGAATTACTGAATGCGCGTGGGGTAAAATCTCTGTACATGATGGCGCCAAATTATGCTGCCGGTAAAGACATGGTTGCAGGTGTCGAGCGAACGTTTAAAGGTGAGTTTGCTGGTAAAGACTTAACCAAGTGGGGCGCTGATGCGCAGCTGGACTTCTCGGCAGAGCTGGCAAAAGCCAAAGCCTCCGGTGCTGATGGTCTGGTTGTTTTTTACCCTGGCAAAGCTGGCGGTGCGTTTATTAAACAATATCAGCAAGCAGGCTTGTCAGGCCAATTGCCTTTGTACACCATCTTCACGGTGGACTCCTTGTCGTTGCCAAATTTGCAAAAAGCCAATATGGACGGCATTCTGGGTTCAGAGATGTCCATGTTCTGGGGCCCCGATCTGGACAACCCAACCAACCAGCAGTTCGTTGCTGCGTTTAAAGAAAAGTACAACCGTTACCCGTCTCACTATGCAGCGCAGTCATACGATGCCATCAATCTGATTGCGTCTGCGGCCAACGCACTCGATGGCGATTTTAGCGATACTGGCAAAGTGCGCGAAGCACTGATGAAAGCTGACTTTGAATCAATACGTGGCAGTTTTGAATTTGGTAGTAACCACATGCCAATACAGAACTTCTATGCCAGAAAAGTGGTTGCCGATGATAATGGTGATTGGACAACAAGCATCACTAAAACCGTATTTGAATCGCACCAGGATGTCTATGCAGCAGAGTGCAAGCTATAAGCAGTTGTCACTAAAAATGGTTAACATTTTTTAGTCAATGGATTGGACTTTGGTTCTAACGCAGGCCATTAATGGCCTGCAGTTAGGCATATTGTTGTTTCTGCTCTCGGCCGGACTTACGCTGACGTTCGGTATCATGGACTTAATCAACCTGGCTCATGCCTCCTTTTTTATGTTAGGCGCGTTCATTTGTGCGTGGGCCACTTTGTACTTTGATTCATTCGTTGTCGGTATCGTGTGCGCTATCCTGGGCACGGCTTTGTTGGCACTTATCGTCGAGAAAACGGTTATTTCGCATCTGTACGTGCGCGATCACCTTGATCAACTGCTTGCCACGTTTGGTCTGATACTCATTGCCGATACGGCTGTACACCTCATATGGGGACCGGCTGGTTTAGCGATACCGCTGCCAAGCCAGCTGCAGGGGCAGGTACGCTTCGGTGAGCTGGTGGTGCCCACTTATCGATTGGTGATTATCGGTGTGGGTCTTTTGATCGCTGCAACCCTGTATTGGCTGGTTAATAAAACCCGAGCCGGTATGCTTATTCGCGCCGGTGCATCCAACCGGCAAATGCTCAGCACCCTGGGTATCAATGTGAAACTGTTGTTCACTAGTGTGTTTATTCTTGGTGCTGTGTTGGCAGGTTTGGGCGGTTTGTTAATCGCTCCTATAACTGAAGCCTCCATTGGTATGGGTAACGACATCATTATTACAGCGTTTGTGGTCATTATAATTGGTGGTATTGGGTCTATAAAAGGCGCATTTGTCGCGGCATTGCTGATTGGTTTTATTGATACTTTTGGTCGAGCTTTTCTTGATACCATTTTCGCATTGTTTATGTCTGTTGATTCTGCTGAAACAGCAGCGCCGGCGGTGTCGGCCATATTGGTGTACTTGCTAATGGCGCTGATACTGGTTTGGCGGCCGCAAGGTTTGTTTCCGCCTAAGCTACGATGAACGGCGTTCCCACACTCCATCGCATTGGTGGCGGCCTTGTGCTGTTACTTATTCTGTTTACGCCATTTGTTATGTTGTGGCTTGGCAAACCGTTCTGGCTGGACATATTCACGCGACTGGTTATTCTGGCCATCGCTGCCAGCAGTTTAAGTTTACTGTTAAGTGTTGCTGGCTTAGCTTCTTTTGGTCATGCAGCCTACATTGGCCTGGGTGCGTATGCGGTTGGCATTCCTGTTTATTATGAAACTTATGGTGGCGCGGATTGGCTCGCCAGTTACAGCGGTTGGTGGCATGTGTTGTTGGGTGTGACTGTGTGTGCGCTGTTTGCATTAGTAACGGGCGCTATCAGTCTGCGCACAAAAGGTGTGCATTTCATCATGATTACCATGGCGTTCAGCCAAATGATCTTATATCTGCTGGTCGCCCTTGAAGAATTTGGTGGAGACGACGGTCTAAGTGTGGATTTACGTTCAGAGTTTGTCGTGCCGGGTGCACAAGTGCTGGGCATTCCTGCATTAAACATGGAAGAACCCTGGGTTTTTTATCTGGTGTGTTTTGCCATGTTATTGCTGGTACTGTTTATTGTTGCAAAGCTTAGGCACTCGCATTTTGGTCGTGTGTTGCAGGCGGCCAAACAAAACGAACTACGGGTAAAAGCGTTAGGCATTAACCCTTACCGTTATCGATTATTGGCTTTTGTTGTGGCGGGTATATTTGCCGGGCTCTCCGGCATTTTGTTTGCCAACTATGCGTATTTTGTGTCGCCGAGTATGGTTGAGTGGACGCGCTCGGGAGAACTCATGTTCATGGTTATATTAGGCGGTGTCTCTACCTTGTTTGGTCCCGTTGTTGGCGCCAGTGTTTTTGTGTTGCTGGAACATTTTCTGTCACGCTTCACTGTTTTCTGGCACTTGCCGTTTGGCATATTATTATTAGTGGTTGTGTTGTTTGGTCGAGGTGGCATCATCGGTATGCTAAAACGAGAACCAAAAACGTGAGCGTGCTCGAAACCAACAATCTAAGCAAGCGCTTTGGTGGTGTTGTGGCCACGGATGCCGTGAATCTGTCTTTGCAGAAAAATCGTGTTCATGGTCTTATTGGACCTAATGGCGCTGGTAAAACAACACTAATCGCGCAGCTCGCCGGTCAGCTGGTACCCGATGCCGGGCGTGTGATTTTGAATTCACGCGATATCACCCGACTTGGTGAGCCGGCGCGAGTGCGCGCTGGCCTGACACGTACGTTCCAGATTTCCGCATTATTCAATGATTTTTCTGTGCTCGAAAACGTGGCGTTTGCTGTTCAGGCAAAGGCTGGGCATTCGTTTCGTTTCTGGTCTAACGTTGGTCAGAATAAAAAATTTAACGACCGTGCCCATGAACTACTTGAGTTGCTAGGTTTGAGTAACCAGGCTCATGCAAATGCATCGGCTTTATCACACGGTGAACAACGCCAACTCGAAATTGCGATGGCGCTGGCAACAAAACCGTTGGTGCTTATGCTCGATGAACCCATGGCCGGTATGGGGGCTGAAGAATCAATGCGCCTGATACAACTGCTACAGGAACTTAAACACGATACAACGTTACTGTTGGTTGAGCATGATATGGACGCAGTTTTTGCACTTGCTGATGATTTGAGTGTGTTGGTCAATGGTGCGCTCATTGCCACGGGTCTTGCTGCCGATGTCAGGCAAAACCCTGACGTTATCGCAGCTTATCTTGGTACATCAACATGAGCTTGCTTGCCGTTGAAAACATCACAGCTGGCTACGGTCAAAGCCAGGTTCTGTTCGATGTTACTTTGCGGGTGGGCGAAGGGCAGGTTGTTAGTTTGCTGGGTCGCAATGGCATGGGCAAGACCACAACACTGAACACCATTGCTGGTGTCCTGAACGCGCGCAGCGGGCAAATAACCATAAGCGGTCGCCATGTGAATGGTTGGCAGCCCTATGACATCGCCAGGTTGGGTATTGGGTTGGTGCCCGAGGGTCGCCAGGTATTTCCCAATTTGAGCGCACGTGAAAATCTGTTGGCAACCGCCGCCAACCGCTTTAACGAAGCACATCCATGGACGCTTGATCGCGTGTTGAGTTTGTTCCCCGCACTCGAACCTCGACTCGACTTTATGGGTACTTTATTGTCTGGCGGTGAGCAACAGATGTTGGCTATTGGGCGAGCCTTAATGACAAACCCGCGACTGCTTGTGCTCGATGATGCGACCGAGGGACTTGCACCTCAAGTGCGGGGTGCCATATGGGATGCAATTGCCGAACTAAAAAAGGTTGGACTTGGTATTTTGCTTGTGGATAAACACGTGGTCGATCTTTTGCCACTAGTCGATACGCACTATGTGATGGAGAAAGGCCGAGTGGTTTGGAGTGGTGACAGAGTGGCATGGGAGTCGGAACCCGACATTCATTCAACGTATTTCAGTGTGTAGCGATCAATTTTTATACAGTTATAAAAGCGGTCCTGCTAAGTAATTGAATATTGGTTTGTGAGATGACATAAATTTGTCGTCAAACTGTAAATTGTTTGATAATTTATTTTTGGATCACCGTTTACGTGATAATTTACGCCTTGGTAAGTTTCTTAAGGTTCGGATGACCATGGCAAATCGTTTTTATGAGCCAGACGCGCAAGCGCAGCCTTACAACCTAGACTCATTAACCACCGATGAGTTCTTAACATTGGTCGGGCAAAGAATCCGTTTTCACCGTACCTCCGGCAGAATGTCGCGCAAAAAGCTTGCAGAAGTATCCGGTGTCTCAGAGCGCTACTTAGCGCAGCTGGAGGCTGGGCAGGGAAACATGTCCATTGCATTACTGCGCAAAGTCACCACGGCGATCGGTTTACCGCTTAATGTATTGCTGTCAGATGTTGAAACCGATAACACCGAAGAGAAGGAAGAAGAAGGAGTGGCAGAACTAACTTAACTGGCCAGCGTGTATTTACAACACCCGTGCTGCGCTCCCTCGCAGCACTGATCAATATTTAATCAAAAGCTCATAATAATGTTGGTTTTAGCGACTGCGCTGGCACCGACAGCTTCGCGCGACTCATCACCTTCGAACTCATGAATCACAATACCCGGCAAGTGAGTTGCCCACGGGTCGAGATCGGCCGTGCTTTGCGAATACCTGACGTAATCTGTCATGGCCACGATTCTGGCCATGCCTGAGTTGTCAGATAAACCGTTGTAGTAATCGTCGACTTTGTGAAACGGGTCTTCTGTCTGGAAGACAACGATTTTCAGGCCATTCTCGCCGCCCACCCGGTATTTCGTGCCATTGGGGTAAACAGGGTATGGAATCTCGCTCGCGCCAACAACGGCTGATAACGCGTCTGTGCCTTGAGGTTGCGCCGCAGCAACGGGTATTTCACTGACTTTGACTGTTTTATGGTCCGGACTGTCCGCGGATTCTTTTCCGCATGCTGTAAGCGTGGTCGCAATGGCGACAATGACAAGTCCACGCAGGTTTATCTTGGTGCGCGTCATCGGCTATTCCTCTGTTTCTGGCAAAAAAGGTTGTGTAATCCAAGAGAATAGACCAGATGTAGAAAGTTGCTTTGGGAAAAGAACCGAATTACAGCAAATGTAGCGCTTGTTTTAGAGCCAATCGTGCCATGGAATTGGCACGTAGAAAAGCTCTTTATTTCGTTTTACCTGTAGCAGCCACATGGGGCCTTCCTTGAGCTGCCGGCTGCTTCTGCTTAGCACTTGATACTCTTTGCTCTGAATATTATCAAGCTGAGTGCAATGCGCGTGAAAAAAGCCGAAATCTGCCATGTAGCGCGCGGCATCTTCTGTTTGGCAGGCCACCAACTCGCGTTGTGCTCTCAGCCAGGATCCTGCGGACGGTGGATTTTGATAGTTAACCGGTTTGGAGGGGTCGTAGGGGCGTACGGAGCTGCAGGCACTGCTGAGTAAGGTGCAAATGAGTAAGATGCAAATGACTAACGTGCGGAAAAAAAAATCGAGGAGGGCATGGCGCCCTCCTTCTAGAGTTGCGTTACAGGGATACGAATCTTTTACGCACACCATACTTAGGCGTTGGTTTTTATCACGTAAAAATTTACGCAGTTGCTGCCTCAAGGGTGTTTTCTTCTTCATCGCTGAAGCTCTCAATGTTCGCTAGCACGCTGGCATCAACATCAGGTACGGCATCTGTATCGATACTGGCTTGACTTAACTTTTCAGTGGCTGCATCACACCATGCTCTGAGTTCTCGATACGCTTCGAGTAGTTTGGTGCTGTTGGCTGTCAGTTCATTAAGCGATTCCAACTCTTCTTTTTGTGTTTTGTTTTCTTTCTTTAAAACCCGGTTGGCGTCTTCGGCAACTTTGCGTGCTTGGTTTTCATCAAGTTTTTGTTTTTTAAGTGCCTTAAGCTTTTTGACGATATTTTCGGGTGTGTCGGCAAGCGAGGTGTTAATCGCTTTTAGTTCTTTTTGTTTGTCTTCAACTTGCCGCTTAGCCTTTTTTAGTGCTTCTGCGTTTTCGCGTCTGCCATTGGCGAGCTGTTGTTCTGCAGTTTCCTGCGCTTTGGCCGCTGCGTCGCGTTGAGCTTCGGCTTCTTTTTTTGCTTTTTCAGTCTTCTTAACGACTGCTTCCATTTCGACAATGCTTTCGTCGGCTTTTTTGCGCGACTCAGCCATGTTTTCGTCTGCGTCTCTAGCACGTTTTACCGCACTGCTCAGGGCTTCTTTTAGTTCGTCGGCGGTAAAATCATCCTTGAGTTTTAACACTGATGCCGCTTCGTTCATCAGCATTTGTTTGCTGATGGCCAGGTCTTTCCAAATTCTTAGTTGTTGATCGCTATCGCTTTGACTCACGTATTAATTCTCTATTTATTTCTGGTTAAGTTGCCTAATAAAAACAAGTTTAAAAACTAGTTGGTTTAAGTTTCGTTTTCGTGTGAATATTTACGTGTAAGATTAACCGTGCGCTGTTTGCAGTACATAATTTACGGTACACGAATCACACTGTACTTTTTTTGTTGCTTAGATACTTTGTATTACCAAGATACTTTTGCATTACTTAGATTGTATTACTTAGATTGTATTACTTAGATTGTATTACTTAGATATTTTTGTATTTCTTAAAGGTGTTTCTTGTTGGTGTTTTCTTAATTGATGTCTTTTACTAAAGTACCTGCAGCGGCATCCGGCTATGCTTTTTTTAGTCGTTATTGTTTTG
>CALHOI010000030.1 GCA_938035525.1 uncultured Granulosicoccaceae bacterium | reverse complement strand
CTTGCTGATGGCGGCGACATCCATTACATGGGTGCAGCTGGACCACAGGACTTTGACGATAACGGTGACGTTGCTGGCTTCTTTAGCAAAAGTACTGTTGTAGACGGCGAATGGAAAGCTGAGTTACTAAAGTAAGTTTATTGCAATACGTTAAATCAGTGGCCCGCCAAATGTGTATTTGGCGGGCTTTAACGCGCACATGCTGTTATGACATTCGTTTGGCTACAGACGCGGGTCAACGGGTTCGCTTTCCAAAGCAAGCACACCTAGCGCACATGCGTGCACTTCTGCCAATGGTGCGTTTTCCACAAATCGATACAAACCCTCTAAGCCAAGTACATACTCGCGCTCTGCCAGGGAAAACTTTTTCCCAAGCCCTCTATCACGCAAGCGTTCAATGTTGTGCGGCATATCGTAATCAGGCCCATAAATAATTCTTAGGTATTCTTTTCCCCTCATTTTCATGGCCGGTTGTATCAACCCCTTACTGCCTCGAACAGTAAATGCCATGGGCTTAAGCACTAAACCTTCGCCGCCGTTGCCAGTATGTTCTGTCCACCATGTGATTAACGATTCGCAGTCGTCATCGTTAAACGGGTTGATCTCTTTCCATCCAGTCGTCGTTAGCACGGCGTCTTCGGCTGCCAACTTTTCCAAGAACTGCATGTGCCACGAATGTGGCTGGTCGACAAAAACGCGTCCCTCTACGGCAAGGATGTGAAAGGGGGCGATTCGGTAGTCTTCAATGCTATTAACAGGCCAGCAATAACCACCCACCACTTTTTCCAGTTCTTGAGCATTGGATTGCTGCAGCACGGCTTTTTCTTTGAGCTGTGATAACTCCTCTGTCAATGTGCGATGACGCAGTGCCTCCAGCAACATATTCGCAGAATTTTCAGCAGCTATTGCGGTGGTAAGGTACTGTGCATTGATCATCTCTAATGCCTTAGCCGACCACGGTAACAATTCTGCGTCTAAAAGCACCCAATCGGTTTTCAATTCTTGCCACAGTCCGCTCGCTTGCATAGCCGCCGATATTCTGGCGATGATTTGTGCCTCAAGCGCATCATCGTTGAAGTAGGCTTTTCCGGTTCTGGTGTACACAACACCCGCTTTCCCATCATCGGTACCAAAGCGACTACTGGCTACCTCTGGGTTACGCGTAACGACCAGGAGCGCTCTTGAGCCCATGTGCTTCTCTTCGGCAACCAATTGCTTGATACCACGACTTCGATAGTGTTCGAGTGCTTGTTGTGGATGTTCTAGATAAGCCCCTGATGGCGTAGTAGGGCAGGCGGCCATAGTGGGGGGCAAATAGATAAGCCAACGCGGATCGATACCAAACCGGCTCATTGACTCTAAAGCTGCCAATGCATTCTCTTCAGGGATAGTGACAGCGCGCCCCAAGCGACATTCGATACGTTGTTTGGCAACAAAGTCATCAAAATACAAAAGCAGGTCGTGGTCCTGTTGGGCACTAAACCCTCTAACGGCGGCGATCGGTTTGACAGGCGTGGCGTATTCCTTGTGCGCATTGACTTCGATGATTTCTTTTTCCGGCCATCGAAGCGCTGTTAATTTGCCACCAAACACACAGCCAGTGTCTAAACAAATCGTGTTGTTCAACCATTGTGCATCTGGTACTGGCGTATGCCCAAACACAACAGAGGCTTTTCCCCGATAATCTCTAGCCCACTCTAACCTGACTGGTAATCCGAACTCGTCGACAGCACCGGACGTTTCTCCAAACATGGCAAAGCTACGTACGGCACCTGAGCCTCTGCCATGCATCGATTCTTTTAGTCCGGCATGGGCAATCACCAGATTGCCATCGTCCAGCCATTGATGTGAGCGAATATCGTAAATAAACTTGCTGACCTGTTGTCTAAACTCATCGCTGCAATCGCTTAGCTCAGCTGCAGTTAGGTCAAGCCCATGAGTTAGATTGACTTTCTTACCGCGCAAGTACTGCAGCAGTTTGTAGTCATGATTACCAACCACGATTCTGGCTGTTCCATTAGCACACATCCCCATGACCAGGCGCAGGCAATCTCGGTTGCGAGGTCCACGATCGGTAATATCACCAACGAAAAACGCTTGTCGACCTTGTGGGTGTCTGGCGCTAAGCAGGCTTTCATTATCCTCATAGGCCTGGTCAAACACATAGCCAAGACTAAGAAGCAACTCACTTAACTCTTCATAACACCCATGGACATCTCCGATAATGTCAAAGGGGCCATGCTCACCCCGTTGATCGGTCCACAGCGGCTCACGTGTGATCGAAACTGATTCGATTTCATCAAGTGAGCGTAAAATATAAACTTGTCGAAAGCCTTCTTTTTGTAATCCTCTCAGGTTTTTCCTCAAGCTCTTTGAGTGCCGTTGAGCAACATTGGTCTTAACTGTGCGATCTTTTCGTTGTTTGTTTCGCTCTTCACACAGGGCGGGATCTAAATCCAACACAATAGCAACCGGCAGTGCATGAAATCGGCGGCCTAAGCTGACCAAGTGAGCCCTATCTGCTTTCTGAACCGAAGTTGCGTCAATGACAGTCAGCATGCGGCGCTTAAGCCGCATAGAGGCTATGTACTGCAAAAGCTCAAACGTATCTTCATTGGCATCTAACGTTGTAGCATCATCGGTCACTCTTGCACGACATTCATCGGAGGATACAACTTCAGTTGCTGTGAAGTGTTGCGCTGCGAAACCTGATTTTCCAGAACCCGATGCGCCAATCAAACAAACCAATGCAAAGTCAGGAATAGCTAATTTCACGCTATTTGCGCTCCTGCCATATCTACTGTAAAAGCGGCCAATTGAGAGGGTGCGCCATACTGATCATCAACAGGGCCCAGCGGCTCTGTATGAACGTTGTAGCCATACTCAGATGCGATTTTATTGCACCAGGCATTAAATTCTTCTCTGCTCCATTCAAAACGATGATCGTCGTGTCTGAATTCGCCAGCGGACAATTTTTCAAACAGCGCGTTGTAGTCTGAATTAGGTGTGGTCACAATAATCAATCCAGGCCGTGCATCACCAAATAGAGAACGTTCCAGCGCAATCAGCCTGTTTTGATCAATGTGTTCTATCACCTCTACCAGCGTTGCAGCATCAAATCCACGCAACCTTCTGTCGGCGTAAGTAAGGCTGCCCAATTGAAACTGCAACCGTTCGTTTAGCGCTAGCCCGGCATCTTCCAGGTAAAATATTTCTCGAGCCTTACGAAGCGATCTGATTGAAGGGTCAACACCGACAATGTTCGTGAACTGAGGATTTTTAAGTAAGCGTTTAATTAATTTTCCTTCCCCACAGCCTATATCCAATACCCGATTAACGGCGTGTTGTTGTAACAGTTGCGCAACCTTTTCTAACCGCTGATCGTGCAAGCGCACTTGAGGCTCTGAGCGTGTATCTGCAACAGTAGGTTGAGTCTTTCCGGCCGTAATGTTGGCTTCCTCTTCAGTAGGTTCTTGGCTATCATCGAACACTGATAGCCTGTCCAGTAATATATCTGCCAGTTCTCGCCGATGTTTCAATGCCCGTTTTGTAATCAGGTCGCGTTTTGGGTGTTGCGCTAACCATGGACCACCTTTGTTAAACAGATTTTCAACTTCGTCTTCATCCACCCACCAGTGTTTCGAGTTATCAAGAACAGGAATCAACACATAGAGTTGATTCAGCAAGTCAGCTAAACGTACTGATGCTGACAAGTGTATTGAGAACAAATTACCAGCGACACCTTTACCAACAGAGTTAACAGAGCAGCTGTAGCCCAATGGCTCAAATAGTGATAACACAAACTCTTCGTCACCTTGACAGTCGACTGGACCCACTACCGCATTAAATGACAATGATTGTTCTGCCAGCGCTTGCCGGTCTTTGGACTTACCGGCCATCGATTGGGCAAAGCTCTTATTGATAGCAACCGATAAAATTGAATTCGCCACATACGGACGCGTATTGACGTACTGATCCAGTAAGCCAGAGTCCTGTTTGTTTTTTCCGCGAACCAGCGCTATTGGATCGACATCCACATATAACACCGCAGTGCATCTGGTTTCAGTGGTTTCTGAATAGAAAACGGTGACGGTTCCAGCTGAGATCGCACGTGAAAAGACACGGGCTGGATTCTTGTGAAGCAGATACCCAAGGTCTGTTGCGACATAAGTATCCGATGCTTTGGCAAATAATGTTAATTCTAATTGCATAGTCAATAAATAAGTGGTCACAGGCAATGACGGCCTGTTGATCTTATTAATAGTAACGCACACGCAGAAAGAAAAACACAGGGTGCTGGATTGTACTTTTGGTTGTTCTCATTACACAATGAAAGGCGCTTAGGGCATTTCTATTAATACATTGCCAATTTTTTCACCCGTCTCAACATAATGAAATGCAGCAGCGATGTTATCTAAAGAAAATGTCCGATCTATAAGCGGTTTGTATTGATCGGTTTGCAGCAAATTCCCCAGGTAGTCAGCATCCTCTCTGGTATTTTTGGGTATCGGGAACAGTACTTTTTTTGCGCCAAAGAAATTCGTGTATAGCGCGAGAAACGGGTTTTGGGCATACGGCCCCAGTTCGGTTGATAGATACTTACCGCCAGACTTTAGTATAGGCTTACAACGACCAAAGGTGCTTTTCCCAACCGCGTCGTACACCACGTCAAATTGCTGATCGAGTTTGGTGAAGTCCTCACGACTATAATCAATGACATGACTCGCGCCCAGATGCTTTACGGTTTCAAGATGATCGGGACCACACACAGCGGTGATCGTTGCGCCAAGTGAGTGAATAATTTGGATTGCCGCTGATCCAATTGCACCTGTACCGCCATTAACCAACACATGTTGGCCAGCTTCTATACCTGTGGCTCGAATACCAAACAATGCATAATGCGACCCCTCAAGCACTGGTGCGGCTTGTGCGTAAGTCAGGTGATCGGGTATTTTCGTTATAAGACCATTGACGTTCATTGCCGTGTATTGAGCATGGCCGCCAAACCCGAAATCATCATCCTTAAACCCACAAACTCTGTCGCCAGGTTTAAATTCATTGGCCAAACGACCACTGGATACCACTTCTCCTGCGAATTCACACCCCAGAACCGTGTTTTTGGGTTTTGTTAAGCCCGAGAATAAACGCACTATGGCTGGACGCGCTCGCAAGAAGCCGCAATCGGTTCGGTTGACAGTGGAGTAATGTACCCGCACCAGCACTTCGTCTTCGGCATGCTCGGGCACGGGCAAATCGACGTGCTCCAGCACCTCAGGACCACCGTATTGCGTGTATCGCACGGCACGCATGCGCAATTTTTCATCCATGTGATTCAGGCCTCAATAGACTTACACCGTAAGTATAAGAAAAAGGATAAACTTACACTGTACGTTTGTCAACACAAGACCCTATGCCAATAAAAAAAAATCCAAAAGCAAAGCCAGCCTTATCGAGAAACAAAATACTGAAAAAAGCCATTCAGCTGGCTGACAGTCATGGCCTGGATGCGTTATCCATGCGCAAGCTTGCGCAAAGCCTGCAAGTTGAAGCAATGTCCTTATACAACCATGTCCGCAATAAGGAGGATGTTATCGATGGCATGATCAACACAGTGGTGGAAAAATTTGCGCTCCCCGATGCCAATCAACCATGGAAGCAATCAATGCGTGAAAGCGTCATGTCAACGCACCAAGTTTTGTTGCAACACCCCTGGTCGGCCAATTTAATGATCACCAGAGTGATCATGGGGGAGGGCATGATGAGTTATTCGGACGCGTGTTATGGATGCCTGGCGAACGCAGGGTTCAGTTACGCGATGACCGATCATGCCTGGAATGCAATCAGCAACCACCTTTATGGCTTTACGCTGACCCAAATTAACGCGCCAACAATAACATCAGACTACGTCAAAGCGGCAGAACACTATTTACCTCAGGTGCCCGAGCAAACTTATCCTCATATCCACACCATGATGCAGCTCATTATAAAAGGCGAGCACAGTGGCATTAATAACTTTGAGTTTGGCCTTGATTTGATACTCGATGGTTTAGAGCGTCAACTCAATAATAGAGAAAATTAAACCTTAATAATTCTGGACAGGCACGGCACAGACTTCGTACTATCGCGCGTCAGAGTCACTGTTTAGGGCGGTCGCTCATCGTTGGGCTCAATAGCTGGAGCAAACAAATGAATACTGATAGCAAAGCTGGTCGCAATCGCAGGCGGAATCGCAAAACTCAGGGTGTAAAGCCTGCTAGCAAACGCAAAGTAGACTATCACCGATTGTGTAATCCGTTTACACCGATAGACGTATTCAGTGCAGATCAGATTGCAGCTATGCACGAGACAGCATTAAAAACACTCGAAGAATTGGGCATGCGCGTGCTCTTACCCGAAGCCATCGATATTTTTCGTCAAGGTGGTGCGCGCATTGATGGCGACATGGTTTTTATTGGCCGAGACATGGTCGAAGCTGCTATCAGTAGTGCGCCTAAATCCATAACGGCACGTGCAGCAGTGCGTGAGCGTGATTTAACCTTCGAGTTAGGCAGTCTTATTTTTCAACCAGGCGCTGGCGCGCCTCACGCAACCGATCTTGTGCGTGGTCGTCGGCCAGGCTCAGCCAGTGATTACCGGGAATACACAAAACTGAATCATCACTTTGATGTGTTGCAAATGTTATCCCCATCGGTAGAGCCTCAGGATGTACCCACAAATTTGCGTCACTATTTTACGATGGAAACGCAAATGACTTTGTCTGATAAATTTCCGTTTGTCTTTTCAAGGGGCACACCGCAAGTCACTCAAAGCTTTGAGATGTTGCGTGATTTTCGCGCTAAATCAGATGATGAGTTTTTCGCCGAACCGTACTGCTACACCATCATCAACACCAACAGTCCGCGTACACTGGATATTCCAATGGCGCAAGGACTCATTGATTTTGCCAAGCATGGGCAGATGTCCATCGTGACACCCTTTACACTGATGGGCGCAATGGCTCCTATCACCGTTGCTGGTGCGATAACCCTAAGTCATGCCGAAGCACTCAGCGCTATTACCTTAACGCAATTGGTCAACCCTGGCGCACCGGTTTGCTATGGCACATTTACATCAAACGTTGACATGAAGTCCGGCGCACCAGCCTTTGGCACACCCACACACTTTCAAGCATCCGTGGCAGCAGGCCAGATGGCCCGATTAACGGGACTTCCGTGGCGTTGCGCCGCTGGCTCTGCCTCTACCAGCAATGATGTTCAGGCTGCAAATGAAAATCAATTAGGCCTGTGGGGATGCCTGATGGCAGGGTCAACTGTGATTATTCATGCTGCAGGTTGGTTAGAAGGCGGATTAACCGTGTCTTACGAGAAAATCATTACTGATGTGGAAGTACTGAATATGATCGCCGAGCTTTGCGCTGGTGCATCGGCAAGCGAAGATGACATTGGATTTACTAATGCCTTAAGTCAGGTAGAGCCCAGTGGTCACTTCTTTGCGGCACCGCAGACCATGCAGCGTTACAACACTGAATTTTACGAACCGCTGGTTCACGACTATGCTAATTTTGGTACCTGGACTGAAAAAGGTTCACACGATGCCAACGCACGAGCCACAAAAGTCTGGCAAAGCATCGTCAACAACGACACGCCACCAGAATCAATAAACGCTGATCGGGTCGCGGACCTTCAGGAATACATCGCCAAGCGTACCGCAGAGGGCGGCGCGCCACCAGAAAGTTAACGCATTAAACACAGGACGGTTAAAAAATGAGACGCCTCAAGGTCTATTCACTTAAAGGTTTGCTACTTGTCGCAACGGCTTCTTTACTGCTTGTAACCAGCACCGTTCATGCAAAATCCATGGTCTGGAAAATCAGTAAAGACTCAGATCACTTTTATCTGGGTGGTACGGTTCACTTACTATCTGAAAGCGACCATCCCTTACCCGAAGAGTTTATGGAGGCGTACGAAAACGCAGACGAAGTCATCTTTGAATCTGATTTAGCTGGTGCACAACGCCCCGCATTCCAGCAGAAAATGATGGGCATCATGATGTATCAGGATGGCCGCACACTGTCGAGCGAATTAAGTGATGACACCTATGGCCAACTTAAAGACTTTATGGTGGAACGCGGTATGCCTATCGAGCAATTTGCCCCGTTCCAACCTTGGGGTGTCACGCTCATCTTATCCATACAGGAATACACCGCGCTGGGCATGGTGCCCGAATACGGCGTTGAGTATTATCTGGGGAACTTGGCAAGAAAGGATGGTAAAGAAATTCAAAGTCTGGAAACCACCGATGAACAATTATCGTTTCTGGCCTCATTAGGTGATGTCGAGCCCAACAAGAGCATCCAGTACTTTATACGCGATATCGAAAAAGTACCCGACCTCATCGGTGAACTAAAAACCGGTTGGCGCAATGGCGACCTTGACGCAATTGAAAACAATTCCATGACTGTTCAGCTAAAAGATGAATACCCTGAAATCTATGACACGCTACTGGTAAAAAGAAACAACGATTGGATGTCAACACTCACAACGCTGTTCGACGACAACGCCATTGAAGTCGTTTTTGTCGGTGCGATGCACCTATCAGGAAAAGACGGGCTACTTAATCAATTGGCGCAGCGCGGCTTCACCATTGAACAACTAGATTGACGAACAACTAGATTGATAAACAACTAGATTGATAAACAGCCGGATTGACATTCCTAAAGCGCAAAAATCAGTGTCAATCCGATAGGCATAACCGCGCTGGTACAGACTAAAGTTCAACTACCGAACAATCATCGAATTGCGCGGTGTCTTCTGAGTACAAAGTCACTGCGCCAATTCTGCCATCTATCGGCGTAAATAGGGTTGTTTTATAGGTCTGAAAAAAGTTTTGACCAACCGGTTTAAAGTCACTGACTAACGTCGTGTAAGACTCATTCATGAGTGTCATCGACATACTTGAGTAACGAGTGGCAGCAGACTTAGACGCACACGACAGCTGATAGCGTTTGCCGGGTGTCAAAGCAAATTCCTGATAAAGACAACCCGAGTTTTGAATCTGCATGGCGCCAGTTCCAGATGCTGCATCGGCTGTTGCGCTGGTTAAACCCGGTTGTGAGCAATCGTTCCAGCTTGCTTTACCTTGCTCAAAACCGCCATTACTGAGTAAGTTATCCAGGCCCGTAATAGGTGGGTCCGTCGGTTCAGTTGGCTGTTGTCCAGCGTCCTGTAGTAGCTCACATCGATCAAACAGTGCAGTGCCTTCGCTGTACAGCGTCACCGAAACAAAGCTTGCGTTTGATGGAGCCTGTAGACCAGCAGATTGTGACGTAAACCCCGACGAATCAACAACAACACTATCAGCAGCAATTTCTGAATAGTATTGATCCAGCATCTGCAAAGACAAGCTTGCATACTCAAATGCACTACCACGAGCCTGACAGTTTAATGAGTAGCTTGCGCCAGGCACCGCCAATACTTCCTGATACAGACACCCACCAGCTGCAACCTGCATGCTTCGGCTGCCTTCAATACTGGTACTAGAGACCGTGGTGTTGTTGCTGGCAGCACAATCCAGCCAGCCTTGTTTTCCCTGTTCGAAACCGCCGTTGCTTAGCAACGAGTCAGCCGCTGGAGGAGGGTTGTTGGGGTCAGGATCAATGGGAGGAACAATTGGTGCAGCTTCGCTACCCAGATTAATCATGCTTGCTAAAGAAGGCGTGCCATTAGCATCATGAACAAACAGCATATAGTGTCCGCGCGGTGCAATGTTTCCCGATGCGGGCATGGTCACTGAAAGCTCATTTGCGCCACTGGAAAAAGTCAGGTCCAAAAAGCGTTGATCCATATTGAACCCGTGGGTCGCACCACCCGTTTTCACCAAAGTGACTCTACTGATGTCATTGTTGTTATTGGTGCGCACGCCAACCGATTGGCCCCAGGCCGCAACGTCTGGTGCATAGGCTATTTCCGGTCGGTTTGCCAGCGCACCGTTTGCGTCAAACAAGTACGGTGGCGAGAATATCTCTGCATTGCGATTGTTAAGTGGGCCCGGTGAACCGCCACCGGCAACCAACACGCGCCCGTCCATTAATAGCACGGCGGTTGAATGGTATAAGCGGGCCAGCTCGGGGCGTGAGTACTGTATCCACTTACCGGTGTCTGGATCCCAGGTTTCGGTACCCAACGATGCTGTTACGTCATCATTAAGTTCATAGCTGCCGCCAACGACCATGACCTTACCATCTGCCAACAACACACTGGTAGACCAAGCTCGTCTGGCCTGAGCCAGATCTTCGGTTTTGGTCACCACCGGAGAACCTGATGTCACATCGATTATGATGGCTCCAAGGCCACGATAGGAAATACCACCGACTTGCAAAATCTTTCCAGGCTCGTACATGGCAGCTGTCGTTGATGTTCCATAAGAGTACTCGGGCAAACGACCAGCAGCAGTGATGGAGCCCTGATTTTCCGTTGTCATAAAATACATGTCTCTGCCGGATACACCAAATATGCGACCATCCGGTGCCAGAAATTGTCTTGGGTAAAAATATTGATATGCAGACATGTTGGCATTGTTCAATGGTCGCCAAGTACCATCTTGTGCTGAATAAATTTCCGGGATGTGAGACTTTACATTATTGCTGTCACGCCCCATCGAAACAACGATATCGCCGTTTGCCAACGAGGTAGACGTGGGGTACCAACGCTCTGAATTCATGTCGTTGGCTCGGGAAACCGATTGACTGGCCGCATTGTAAAGCGTGGCATCTCTGATGCCCGAATTGTTTCTGCCAATGGGTCGAGCGTCACCACCCGATATTAAAACGTCACCCGTTTCAGGCAAAACAGTGGCTGCACTGCAAAACGAATCAACTTGTGCTGTGCCTTGTATGTTTTTATGCGCTGATTGTCCAATACCAAGTGAAGGGTCCCAGACGTTAAATTCCATAGCGCCTTGTATGCCGCTGCCACCCGTGCCATAAGTCAGCAGCTTGCCATCGGATAAAACCACGTTATGAATGGCAATGTGTGGCCAGTCCATTCTGCTTGACCAACGACCGGCAAAAGCCGGGTCCTCGTAACAGGTCAAGCCCACTCGCTCAACAGCGGATTGGACATGCCCATATAAACCGGTTGCTGCTGCACCCACAGCGCATTGTGGTCGCGAAGACGGGGCAGGGTTGCCTATGGTACCAACACCAGCAAGAACAACTCTAGTGGCATTGGTTTGTTGAGTACCTGTTAATTTGCCACACTGCAATTCAAGATAAGCCGGATAGTCGTTGGCAAAATCACTGGTAAAGCCAACCACTGCATGTCCACTGGGACAAACACGAGAAAAAGCCTGACCGTTGTTTGAACCTGCAGGGTTCGCCATTGGGGTTGGATTTTCTATCCACGTACCTGAGCTATTTGCGCCAACGCAAAGTGCTTGAAGTTGGTTTAATCGTCCGTTGTAAAAACCGCTTACACCAGCCAGTACTTTGCCGTCTGTACAAGACTGGTTAAATTCAGCACCGCGCATCGAACCCACAGCACCTGTTTGAGCGAAGATTCGACCATTTGGTGGTAATGCAAAACCCAATGATGGGCCAGGCTCGCGTGACTCGATAACCGCACTGTCCATGGCATCAATATCGAAATCGACATAAGAATCATCAGTAGCCGTGTTGCCTTGCTGACTATCGATGACCGCGCCACTGTCCGTGTCGCATGCAACCAGCATGGAGAGCAAAAGAGCAATTGAAAAACAGGACTTAAATCGGAAAAGCTTTTCTTGAACGTTCATGTTAGGAGTGCTTACCCTTCGATTTTTATTGTTTGCTTATGAAGATGAGGTCTTTTGCCGTGAGATAAGAAAAAGACAACAAGACTCTTCAAATACTCAGCTTAGGCAAGATGTGTTCCGCTGCCATGCTTGATCGGCACACCAAAAAGAGGATTTGCCCACAGAATTCACGGTTTATGTTTGCCTGCGCCAATTGATCAGCAGCGTGTAACATTCGCGAACATTTTCAGCTTCAACGATGTTTGTTGTTTTTATCAAGCCGGTTATTCAGTTCGGCACTTGATTACGCTAAACTAAGGACGAGATTCACACCGACATTAAAGAGCATCATATGAGCGCGAACTACGACATAGCAGTAATCGGGCTGGCCGTCATGGGTCAGAATTTGATACTGAATATGAACGATCATGGTCATAAGGTGGTCGCGTACAATCGTACAGAGGCTCGCACCACAGAATTCATCGCAGGACCGGCCAAGGGCACCAATATCAAAGGTGCATCAAGCCTTGAAGAAGTTGTTTCGTCACTGTCAACGCCACGTAAAATCATGCTGATGGTAAAAGCCGGTAAACCAGTCGATTTAACCATCGATGCACTTATACCAATGCTGTCACCGGGCGATGTTATTATCGATGGCGGTAACTCAAACTTCACCGATTCACAACGACGAGCGGCACACCTGGAAGAACATAAATTACTGTTTGTCGGCAGCGGTGTGTCGGGCGGGGAAGAAGGCGCGCGCAATGGTCCTTCATTGATGCCCGGCGGGCACCCAGAAGCGTGGCCATTAATCAAAGATATCTTTCAATCTATTGCGGCAAAAACTGATTCTGGTGTGCCTTGCTGCGATTGGGTTGGTCAGGGTGGCGCCGGGCACTTTGTCAAAATGGTCCACAACGGTATTGAGTATGGTGACATGCAATTGATTTGCGAAGCCTACCAATTCATGAAAGATCTTTTGGGCATGAGCAACGACGACATGCACGCGGTGTTCTCAAAATGGAATCAAGGAGATCTGCAAAGCTATTTGATTGAAATTACTGCCGACATACTAGCGTTTCAAGAGAACGGTGAGTACGTGGTTGACACTATATTAGATAAAGCAGGTCAAAAGGGAACGGGTAAATGGACGGGCATAAACGCCCTCGACTTGGGTATCCCGCTGTCACTAATTGGTGAAGCCGTTTTCGCGCGTTGCTTGTCGGCATTAAAAGAAGAGCGTGTCAAAGCGTCGACCATATTAAAAGGGCCGGTACCAGAACAGCTTCCTGCAGAGCAATGGGTTGATGCGCTAGGAGATGCATTGTACGCGGCTAAAATTGTGTCCTACGCGCAAGGCTATATGCTGATGCAAGAAGCAGCAAAAGAATACGGTTGGTCGTTAAACTATGGCGGTATAGCGCAAATGTGGCGTGGCGGCTGCATCATTCAATCGGCTTTCTTGGACAATATAAAAGAGGCCTTTGACAAAGACCCCAAGCTAACAAACCTGTTACTGGACGATTTCTTCAAAGACCGGGTGACCGATGCTCAAGCCAATTGGCGACGTGTGTTGGCGGTAGGCATAACACAAGGTATTTCTATGCCAGCAATGAGTGCCGGCTTGAGTTTTTTTGATGGCTACAGAAGTAAAGTCATGCCCCACAACTTGTTGCAGGCTCAACGGGATTACTTTGGCGCACACACTTACTTACGAGTCGATGGCGGTGAGGAGCGTCACCACACCAACTGGACCGGCGAGGGTGGCGATGTTTCCAGCAGCAGCTATGACGTTTGACGGATATCCCGTGGTCAGTTCCTGACCACCTTACGCCGCGACAATCTTGACAAGCACAAGAGCAATTAATTAACATGTGAAGCAATTTCAGCGCGGTTGTAGAAAAATGCACTTTCACGCCAACCTGACTTACTGAGGCGCTTAGTTTCGTGAGTCAGCATTCAAATATTGATTTGTATTTATTTGATGAGGCCTTGCCTGACGATTTTTCACGCCCTGAGTCAGTATTCAAAAGTGAATGTGTTCCCGATAAAAAAATAAAAGTTGAAGATCTATTTCAATTTAAAAGACGTGTTGGCGATTATCAGGTTTCAGTGGCAGCCTTGGCGATCGCCTTATTTTTCCTGGTTTTTTTCTTTACACAAACTGGTTGGCAGGACCGCAAACTACCCGACAACGTTGGCTCTTACTTCGCCCACCAGATTGGTCTGATTGAATTAGATGGGCGGGTCACGCGATTTGGTCGAATTCTAAAACAGTCGTGGGTCATACCCATGCTGTGCTTGGCTTTGCTGGTTCCTGCTGCATTGTGGAATTGGCACAACGCGTATACGGTGAACCGCCAGCGCAAACGATTCCAATTGCCAACCGATGCCAGATACGAATATTCCCAGTATCTGCGGGCGTTGGAATTTGTGGCTTATTTTATTTTGTATACATTGATGGTGCCCGTTCTTGGGTACTTACTGTCCACGGTATTACTTGGTTCTTATCTTACCTTTAGACTTGGGTATCGAAGTCCGGTATGGATTGCCCGTTCCCTTGCAACCAGCATTGCGATCGTGCTGGTTTTTCGAACACTGCTGCAAATCAAGACACCTTTAAATATTTGGCTCTACGATTTATTACCCACTGATTGGCGATCATTCATGTTGACTTACTTTTAGCATGGACGCTTTTCTGCTCGGGCTCGAAAACTTACTTGCACCTCAAGTGTTGCTGGCCATTTTGGTGGGTTCTATCGGCGGATTAACCATTGGCGCTATCCCCGGTATTGGTCCAGCCATCGCTATCGCTATTTTGCTGCCTGCCACCGTGTTTCTGGATGATTTGGTGAGCCTTGTTCTGTTGCTGGGCGTTTATGGCTCATCGATGTACGGTGGCGCTATTCCAGCGATTTTAATCAACACACCTGGCACCCCCGTTAACGCCTTGACCACCTACGATGGTTATGCGATGACGCGCCGGGGCAAAGCTGCCGAAGCTTTATCGCTGGCCTATTCGGCCTCGTTTATCGGCGGGCTGTTTTCTATCCTTGCGGCGCTTTGTGCTTTGTTTATTTTTGGACCTTACCTTCGAGATCTTGGTGCCTTGTTTGGCCAACGCGATATTCTGATGGCAGCTATTCTCGGTGCGGTATTACTCATCGCTGCGCACAAACAATCCATGGGTATCGCGGCTATGTTGTTTGGCTTCGGTTTTCTTATTGCCATGATCGGCAGACAATCAACTCGAAAAATTGATCGTTATACCTTCGACATAGAATATCTGTTTTCAGGCTTTAACCTTATAGTGGTTATTATCGGCATTTTTGCGCTAAGCCAGGCACTTAACCTGATGCTGGGTAAAGATGACTCCCCACCCGAAGCAAGGGTCACCGGTGGCATGTTGCGAGGGTTTGGTATTTTGTTTAAAAACAAACTCGTCACTTTGCTTTCGGCACTGTACGGCACATTAATGGGTATTATTCCTGGCGTAGGCGAGTTTGTTGCTCAGTTCTTCAGTTACTCCACAGCCAGAGCCTTGTCAAAAGAACCTGCCCGGTTTGGACACGGATCAAAACAAGGCTTAATTGCATCGGAAACAGCAAACAACGCAGTACCTGCTGCGGCAATGATTCCCTTACTCGCGTTGGGTGTACCTGGTGAAGCACTGACCGCCATGATGATGGTGGTGTTTTTTGATGCGGGCATTAAGCCAGGGCCCGATGTATTTGAAAACAATCCAGACTTCCTGTTCAGTTTGTTTACCGCGCTGCTCATAGTCAATGTCATTGTGCTGGCCACACTGTTGTTATCGACTCGCTTTATTGCAAAGTTGGTTTACATTCCCAATCGATTTCTGGGTGCTTTTATCATGATCTTGTCTTTTGTTGGGGTGTACTCCATTCGCAACAGTCTGACAGATTGCGTGTTTGCCGTCATTTTTGGCTATATTGGCTTTATTTTAAGGCGCCTCGAATGGCCATTGGTGCCTGTTATACTCGGGTTAGTACTCGGTTCTATTATTATCGAGCGTCTGACAGCAGGTGCAGGTCAAATCAAATCTGCAGCGGACTTAATAAACAGACCCGTGTCTGGAACTCTTTTTGTGGTGATACTGTTGGTCATTGGTTTCATCATTTTTTCGTCGATAAAACATCGCCGTAACAGCTTTCAATTATGACCACGAACTAACTTGGAGAGAACAATGAAAAGGTTAGCAAAAGTTGCCTTAGTATCCTTTGTAACAGCAATGTCTGCTATCAGCCCGGCTGCAGCAGAATATCCCACAGGCCCAGTGCAGTTTATCGTGCCTTGGCCACCGGGTGATTTTGAAGATGTGTTAACCAGAATGATTGCCACCGAGATGGAAAAAGCCACTGGTTCACCTGCGTCTGTTGTTAATAAACCAGGCGGTGGAGACGGCCCATTTCCAGGCGCGCTGGAAGTACTTAACGGACCAACAGATGGGTCGATGGTAGGGTCATTTGTTATCGGTGTACCCGTTGTCGGGCCAAACATTGACATTGGCATAGAGGAAGACAGTTTCACCCCAGTAGGTATCTTTTTAACCTATCCGTTTGTGCTTGCAGTATCCGGGGACGCGCCATACAACGACATGGCCGGTTTGGCTGAGCATGCCAAAGACAACGACGTTGTACTGGGTCACTTCGGCGCTGGATTAGCACCAACTCGCGCCACTATGGCTGCCGCTGCCAACATGGGCTTTGAATTTGCTGACGACTCAGCGTTTGACTTACTTGACTGCAATACCTTATCTGCTGGCGATGCCGATGTCATCAATACGACACTGGCGCTTATAGAGCCTTGTCTTGACGACATCACAGTGTTGGCCAATATTGGCGAAACGCCCATCGAAAAACTCGGTGAGGTTAAAACTCTGGCAGAGCAGGCAGGCGTCAATGACCTGGAGCTTTGGAACGGTTTGTTTGTGAAAAAAGGCACACCACAAGAAGTCATCGATGTTTTGGCAAAAATCGCATCAGACACCATGGCCGGTGAAGAGGCCCAGCAGTTAATGGCTGATACCGGCGCTCGCGTTTATTGGCAGGGTATGGAGGAAGCCCAGACACGCATAGAGACTGACCGTGGCAAGTTGGCCGAACTGATTTCAATAATAGAGAAATAATAAATCAGAATGTAGCGTTTACGATGGCCGCCACTTAGGCGGTCATTGTTCAAGAGAAATAAATTGAACCGTATTAAGCTCGGTATTTTACAAACTAACCATGATAAAAGCGTCGAAGTGGGTGATGCATTTCCCGACGATGCTCATCGTTTTCGAGATCTTTTCGATCAGCAACAACAGCGCTTTACCTACCGAGTGTACATGACCATTGGCGGCGAGCTGCCGGCAGACATTCACGAACAAGACGCGTACTTAATCACTGGCAGTCCACTGAGCGTGCTCGATAAGCATGTGTTCACTGATGGGCTAATGGACTTTATTGTGCGCTGTGATGCTTCTAAAAAACCACTGGTTGGTGCTTGTTTTGGCCATCAGGCGATTGCCCTTGCACTTGGCGGAGAGGTCAAAAAATCCGAAGATGGTTATAACGTCGGTATCGAAAAAACCTCCTTCAAAAATACCAAAACATGGATGACGCCTGCCCACAACAGTTTACCCATGTATATGTTTCATGAAGACTATGTGTCGCAGTTACCACCGGGCTGCGAACATCTGGGCTTCAGCGAAAATTGCGCTATTGCCAGTTTTGCAAAAGGCCAACACATATTTACCACCCAGGCGCATCCAGAGTTCAGCCATGAATTCATGTCTTGTGTACTGCGATTCACCGAATCAAGTATACCCACTGCGCAAGCCCAAGCAGCCTGGGACAGCATGGCGGGTGAGCAGCACGGCAACGTGTTTGGCACGTGGTGTACTCAATTTTTTCAACAGGCGATGTAGCGCATGATCGATAAATCATACGACGATGGCCATGCTGATTTATCCAGCCATGATAGTTTTGCGAATGGCGTTCCGCATGCTACTTTCGCCAGATTGCGTAAGGAAGACCCAATTAGCTGGTCAGAGCCTAAGGACGACACCAAAGGATTCTGGAATCTAACCCGTCACGCCGATATTTCCCTGGCTAACCGCGAAAGCCATCTGTTTAGTTCTGCTCAGGGCATTCGTATAGAAGATCAGTCTCGTGAAGAATACCTTGCCCGCCGAACGTTTCAGGAAACAGATGCTCCTGAGCATGCAACAACACGGCGAACCGTCAACCCTATGTTTACACGCAAACTCATGGAAGACTTTGAACCATTGATCAGAGAGCTTGCCGCAAATATTATCGATCGCGCGTTGGAGAGTACCGAGTTTGATGCGGTAGATGCAATAGCGAAACAACTGCCTATGTTAATGCTTGGACGCATACTGGGTGTGGCTGATGAAGACTTGGAGTGGCTGGTAGAAAAAGGCGATGCGCTGATTGGCAATACAGACCCGGATTTCACTGATCATGTTATCGATAAAATGGACACCAGCGCATACCGAATGATGCCATTTAGAAGCCCGGCTGGCGTCGAGTTATACGACTATGCTTCAGACCTTTTACACGCGCGCCGGCCTTTGGCGAAAAACAGCATTCTGGACATCATGAAACGCGATGAGAACGCCATGGATGAACGTGCGTTTCAGAATTTTTTCTGCTTGTTGGTTGCCGCTGGAAACGACACAACACGCTATTCCATCTCAATGGCGCTGCATGCTTTGGCCAATGACAACACCATGCTTACACAACTAAAAACAGGGCAATATTGGGACACCTGTGCTGACGAGTTTATCCGCTATGCATCACCTACCATGCATTTTAGGCGCACGGCCACCGAAGACTACGAATTGCACGGTAAAAAAATTCGTAAAGGCGATAAGGTATTACTGTGGTTTGTTTCAGGCAGTAGAGACGAAGCCGTTTTCGATAAGCCAAATGACATTATTCTTAACCGCAAACCCAACAGACACTTGGCGTTTGGACAAGGCGGACCGCACGTGTGCCTTGGTCGCTATTTAGCCAAGCTGGAATTACAAGTGGTGTTACAAGAACTTATAAAGAAAGTGGATTCGATAAAGGCGACTGACACACCAAGCTGGACACGTTCAAATTTCATTTGTGGCGTTAAACGCCTGCCAGTTCGAGTGACACGCAGCTAATGCAAAAACGAACTCGCGCCATGTTTTGCGACATGCTGAATCTGCCTCGCGGTAAATACGTGCCAGCAGATGTTGCCGCCAATGGCGCAATTGGTTTTGCACGCGGTGCGTTTGCCGTGTCTTTCGATCGCGACCTGCTACCTATTCCCGGATGTGGATATCACGACGGTTTGCCCGACATGGAGTTGCAGCTAGATACGGAGCGCAGATTGTCATGGCAAGAGAACACAGAAATCGCCCTTGGGGATCTTTACGTTGAGCACGAGCCCTTCGGTCTGTGTGCACGATCGCAGCTTAAACGTTGTGTTAAGCAATGGCAGAGCGCAGGCTACACACCCATGATAGGGCTTGAAACAGAGGGGTATGTTTTTCAGCGCGACACCGACGGCATCTGGCGACCTTACGACACACCCGGTGCGTTTGTCTATGGCACCGGGCCAGAAAACGATCCGCGCGGTTTAACCGATGACATTTGGGAAGCAGCAAACAAAGCGAACATCCCAATAGAAAGCATGAACGGTGAATTTGATAACGGGCAGTTTGAACTAACACTGCAATTTGATCACGCCGTTAAGGCGTGTGATGATGC
>CALHOI010000029.1 GCA_938035525.1 uncultured Granulosicoccaceae bacterium | reverse complement strand
GAGGGTGTGCGATCAACAATTTGCGGTTGGCGCACCACACCATAACTGGTTTTTGCTCTTGCTCTGACCTCTGGCGATAGTACCGTGCCAGGACGAACATTGATTCGCAGCCCGGCGACAATAGATTGATTTAAACCTGGGTTGAGGGTAATGAGTTCTTCGGGCGTCAATCGATACCGATAGGCAATCGACTCAACTGTCTCACCTGCCTGAACGACGTACATATTGGAGTGCAACTGCATGGATTGCAGCCGGCTTTCAACTTCGGGCACAGACGAACACGCCCCAAGCAGAACAGTGGATACGATAATGCAGTTTAATGACAGCGCATTTTTCATGGATCAATTCATTCGTGTCTGATGCATACTCTTAAAATTTAAGCAGCTATGCAGGTTGTCCCAACAACCGACGAAGTGATCTTTCTTTTCATGGATGTGCTTAACGCACTCCACTTTTTTTATTTCCCGATGCGCCGATCGCTAATCAATCACCACTGCGATCGCAGACCTTGGCGCTCGGAATGATCACCCGACAAAAAAGTATAGACGGCATTTTGAGAACTGCCAGAATGAATTTCAAATTGACAAAAATCATTAACGCACTAGCGCTTTATGATTTTCCCGATAAGAAAGGCACAAACTTAACGTCGCTGAGCTCCTGTCGCTCATAACCATTTTGTGTTCGTGTAATGACGGTCAGCATTTGTTGCTTGTGCTGATTACCAACAGGAACGATCATGCGCCCACCCACTGAGAGTTGTTCAAGCAGTGGCTCTGGCACAGACGGCGGTGCGGCTGTGACGATAATGGCATCGTAGGGTCCGTTGGTCGCCCAGCCCCAACTGCCATCACTGTGACGTGCGTGTACGTTGCGATACTCAAGCGCTCGAAATCGATGTCGCGCTTTGTCGAGTAAATTACGAATGCGCTCTACCGTGTACACGGTGTCAACCAATTGCGAAAGAATGGCCGATTGATAACCAGAGCCTGTACCCACTTCCAACACTTTTTTGATGGGCCCTTGCTCGAGTAACACTTCGGTCATTCTGGCAACAGCATAGGGTTGCGATATGGTTTGGCCATCGCCAATGGGCAAGGCAGTGTCCTCATAGGCTCGCGTTGCCATTGCCTCATCGACAAATAAATGGCGCGGCACCGATGCTAAGGTGGCAAGCACGGCTTCGTTTTCGATACCGCGCTCGCGCAGTCGATGCACCATACGGTTGCGCGTGCGTTGCGATGTCATTCCGATGCCGGAGATTTGTACTGGACTTAAAATCAAGATAGTTGCTCCAGCCAATCGCCAACAGGTTGCAAAGCATCTGTGTTGGTCAGATCAACTGTCAAAGGTGTCACCGACACAAAGTTCTCGGACACAGCGTGAAAATCTGTTCCGTTACCGCAATCATCAATTTCACCAGCAGCACCAATCCAGAAAATTGTTCCACCTCTGGGACTCTTCTGTTTTATGGCGTTGGCCGCTGGATGACGAGTACCAAGGCGAGTCAGTTTGAGACCTCTCACTTGAGACATTGCAATATCAGGGACGTTTACATTAAGTATAGTGTCGCTGGGCAAAGGTGCCACGACTAATCTCGACACAATTTTTTCAGCCACCAGAGCGGCCGTTTCGTAATGGGTTGGTTCTGGCGTTGCCATGGACAAAGCCAAACCCGGCTTTCCCAGAAATCGCCCTTCCATGGCCGCCGCGACGGTGCCCGAATACAACACATCGTCGCCCATATTGGGTGCATCGTTGATTCCACTGACAACAATATCCACTTCACCTTCAATCAGGCCACTGAGTGCAATATTGACGCAATCGGCTGGTGTGCCGTCCATTGAATACAGGTCGTCGGCATGTTGCTTGACTGATATTGGGCGTGACAACGTCAAAGAACTGCTTGCCCCACTGCAGTTTCGATCAGGGGCAACGATGGTCGAGTGCCCAAGGCGCGCCATGGCCTTGTGAAGCGCACCGATGCCGCTCGACCGATAGCCGTCGTCATTTGCAACTAGAATGCGCATAAGCTTTTATTATTATTGAGTCATTACTTGTGATTACTAAGAGTAAATTTAGTCCGCGTTGGTGGTTACGCAACCCTCATTTACAAACGATTGTCGCAAGTAAGTTCGCCAAGCACCCTGCTGTTGAGTCAACCGCTGAACGAATAGAGCTCGAAGACGGCGACTTTCTGGATATCAACTGGAGTCAAAAAACCAGTGGGCCATGGGTCTGCATCTTTCATGGCCTGGCAGGCAGCATTGAAAGCGCTTATGCAAAAGCCGTTTTTTCGCAATTAGAGATCCAGGGTATGCGACCGGTCTTTATGCACTGGCGTGGATGCAGTGGTGAGCCCAATCGCCTGGCTCGTTCGTATCATTCCGGCGCAACCGACGATATTGATTTTTTAGTCAAGCTGGTGCAACAACGATTTGCAAACGAACCGGTTTACGCCATCAGTTATTCATTGGGCGCAAACGCCTTACTGAAATACGTTGGCGAGCAAGGCAAGCACTGCCAACTTTCCGGCGCCATTGGCGTTTGCCCCCCCTTGGTGTTGAGCGTGGGTGCAGACAAATTGAACACAGGCATAACACGCGGCTACCAACGATACTTGCTGGCTGCCATGCGAGAACATCACGAAACCAAACGAAAGCGCTATCCCGATTTAGGTTTGCCAGAAGCCTCCATGGCGTTGGATAATTTCTGGAAGTTTGACAATGCCTTAACCGCTCCGTTACACGGCTTTAAAGACGTCCACGACTACTACACGCGATGCAGTGCCAGACAATACCTATCCACGATCGCGATTCCAACTCACATCCTTTACGCTCTGGACGACCCCTTTTTTACACCCGAGGTTGTGCCACAAGAATCAGAGCTGGGTGCTAGCGCGACGCTGGAGCTATCACAATACGGTGGACATGTTGGCTTTATCGGCGATACCCACGAGCATCACTGGCTGGCCAAACACCTTTGCTCAGTATTGAAACAGTTTTAAGGCGAATGAGTCCGACCCGCGCTGAGCTGCAAAAGCGATAGTTGAATGCGTTAATTCGTTCACATTTTCCCCACGCAGCAGAGCCCCACAAACGATCTAAAGTCACCAATCTGGCGCTCTATGTGCACGGTAAATCAGGTTGCTACCAAGCGGTTATGGAGGGGTAGCGCTCACCAAGACTGCCTGAAATGAAACGATCAAAAAAAACCGAACCTGCAACTCCAACTGCACAGCGGTTGATTTTTAACGCTAAGACCCTCACTGCCGCCGCCAGCCTGCTACTGCTCAGTGCTTGTGACGGAGACAAGCTTGACCCGTATGCCACTGAACTTGGCGAACCTGACACCACTGACCCATCCGCCAGCCAAGAACAAGGTGGTGATGAGTATTGGGCTGAGCTTGCTCAAAGTTATCCGCCATTCGAAAAACCACCGGAACTCGGCGCTGCTTACACTGAAACTGACTGGATCAGTGTTGGCCGTTGGGATGACACATTCGATTGGCCATTGATCGCAACCGGTGCTGCCAACTTGCCCGATGGGCGTATTGTCGCGTGGTCATCACAGGAAGTGGATAATTTCGGCGGCCAATTAGAATCGACCATTGGCACTATTTATAACCCCGACGATGGCTCGTTTGTCGACACCCCAAGCAGCACACACGATATGTTTTGTGCTGGTGTATCCATGTTGGAAGACGGCAGAGTATTTGTCGCCGGTGGTGGCAGAACCGTTTCATCAACCAGTATTTTTGATCAAGGTGAATTCACCGAGATTGATCCTATGGCATTGACACGCTGGTATCCCACCAGCACAACACTGGCATCAGGACAGGTATTCACATCGCTGGGTACCAATGCATCACCTTATCCAGAGTTATGGACAGATGGCGAAGGCTGGAGCTTACTTCCCGAAATAAATCTGCAAAGCATTCTTGATAGTGAGGAAGCGGTTCATAACGATTGGTACCCCGCTTTAAACGTGGCACCTGACGGTTCGCTTTTTCATCCTGGGCATATGCCAGGCATTCTGTCCATTTACATGGACACAGAAGATCCCATTCACGATCACGGCGAAGCCATACCCGGTGACCCTTCGCGTTTGTACAACACAACCGTGATGTACGACATTGGAAAAATGCTGGTCGCTGGTGGTGGTGATCAGGAAGATGCCACAAACAAAGCCATGGTTATTGATGTGAATGGACCCGAGCCTATCATCACACCCATTGAGCCAATGAAGCATGTGCGCAGCATGCAAAACAGTGTCGTGCTGCCAAACGGTGAAGTCTTGGTTGTTGGCGGTAACACAAGCGGTATTCAGTTTAGTGACGAAGGCACTGTGCTGGAGCCAGAGATGTGGAACCCGGTAACGCAAACCTGGCGAGTGCTTGATGATCTTGACAGACCGCGTAACTATCATTCAGTTGCGCTGTTATTAAAGGATGCTCGCGTTTTGGCAGCCGGTGGTGGATTGTGTGGTGAGTGCGCAACCAACCATCAAAACGGCGAAATATTTTCTCCCCCTTATTTATTTGATGCTCAGGGCCAGCCCGCCCAACGACCCACAATTGATGGTGGTGATTCAACGGCACTGCCTGGTGACACAGTCACCATCACTGGCAGCGATGACATCACCGAATTTAATATGGTCAGACTGATTGCCATTACGCATCATCACAGCACCGACCAACGATTTGTACCGGTTGATTCTATTAAAACCGGTACTGGCGAGTATGAACTTAGCTTAAATTCAAACCCGAACGTTTTACTACCGGGATATTATTGGGTATTTGGTCTGAATGAAAACGGCACACCCTCCGAGGGCCAAACCATTCAGATAAACGTGACCGACGACAACCAGCCAAACGTTGTAATCGACACATCACCCAATATCGCTTATGAATACTTTGAGGAGTCATGGGCCGTTTTTGAACTACCAGACTTCGATACGCTAACGCCCGTTAAAACCGGTACGCAACCCGATTTCGCACTCGATCAAAAAGAGCGCAACAATTGGTACGGGTTTCGTTTTCGTGGAACCATTAACGTACCCACTGGTGGACAGTACACCTTCTTCTTATCGTCTGACGATGGCAGTAAGCTGCTGATTAACGGCGAAGAGATTGTTGATCATGACGGCACTCACGCGTTTGAAACGGAAGAACAAGGCACAGTGACACTTGGCGCCGGTGAACACGATATTGAAGTGCAGTACTTTGAGGTCACTGGCGGTGATGCATTACTGGCATCCTGGCAAGGACCTACCTTCGACAAACGCCCTATTTCCAGCGTTGATCTTGGCAGTCCATTGCCAGCAAACACTTTTGCAAACACGAACCCCGGACCCGCCTTACCCGGCAAGGTGTCCTATCGTTACTACGAAGGTCAATGGACCAAACTGCCCGACTTTGACAATGAGACCATTGTCAAAGAAGGCGAAGTCGACGGTTTCGATTTGTCTCCGCGCTTGGTTAACGACTTCTACGGCTTTGTCTTCACGGCTAACTTAAATGTGACCACTGCCGGCGACTACACGTTTTACACCAGCTCCGATGACGGCAGTCGCTTATCGGTTAATGGCATCACCGTTGTTGTTAACGATGGCCTGCACCCGGTTAGGCAACAATCGGGAACCATTTCTCTGGCGGCTGGCACACACAAAATAAAAGTCGAATTTTTCGAGTTTGCTGGCGGCGATAGCCTGCTGGTTGAGTGGGACGGCCCAGGCTTTGGTAAACAGACCATACCGTTAAACGTTATCGCATCTGACGGTAGCATTGAGACGGATACAGGAACTGACCCAGACACTGGCACTGGCACTGACCCTGATACCGATCCAGACACAGGAACTGACCCTGACACTGGCACCGACCCCGACACGGGAACTGACCCAGAACCGGCTCCTGGCATCGCGGGTATGATCAACTACCAGTACTATGAAGGTAACTGGCTCAAGCTCCCTGACTTTGATGCACTAACGCCCATTAAGGAAGGTCAAACCAACGGCTTTAACTTAAGCGAGCGCAATCGCGATGATTTGTTTGGCATGCGATTCAGCGGAAAGTTGATCGTCCCTACTACGGGTAACTACACTTTGTACAGTCGCTCGGACGATGGCAGTCGCATCACAATTAACGGCTCGGTTATCGTTGACAATGACTTCACCCACCCGCTTATCGAAAAGCAAGGCAACGTGATGTTAGCTGCTGGCGAACACGACATTGTGGTTGAGTTTTTTGAAAATTCAATCGGTCAAAATTTGCTTGTCTCCTGGAGCGGCCCTGGCATTGCCAAGCAAGCTATTCCAGCATCTGCTTTGGCAACAGGAAGCATCACTACAGGCACAGACCCTGATACAGGCACAGACCCTGATACTGGTACAGACCCTGATACTGGTACAGACCCAGACACGGGCACTGACCCCGACACGGGCACAGACCCCGACCCAACGTCGGTACCAGGCCTGATTAACTATCAGTACTTCGAAGGTCAATGGTTTGCGCTGCCGAACTTTAATCAGTTGACGCCAGTTGCACAGGGTCAGCAAGCTGATTTTTCCTTGAACGAAAAACAGGTTAACGATAATTACGGCTTTCGATTTGCAGCGTACCTGGATGTGCCACAAGATGGCTTGTACTCTTTTTACCTTGCCTCTGACGACGGCAGTCGCTTAAGCATTGATGGCGAGTTATTAGTTGATAACGATGGCCTGCACGCTAATCGCGAGTTCAACGCAAGTATGTATCTGACTGCTGGCAGCCACCATGTTTTGGTTGAATACTTTGAACGCGCAGGTTTGGATACGCTGGACGTATCCTGGTCGGCTGCGGGTTTGCCAAAGCAAAGCCTGGCACAAGCCGCTCTGAGCACAGCACCGTTTAACTATACCGCTAACACGGAACCCACGGATCCCGATACCGGTACTGACCCCGGTACCACAGACCCTGACCCAGATACCGTGCCTGAACCCACCAGTTCGGATTTGCAATTTGAGTACTTTGAAGGAAACTGGACAGCCTTACCTGACTTTGATCAGCTGACACCGTTAAATTCAGGTACGACAGCACAATTCACGTTGCCACCAAGTAACGGCGTGTTGCACTACGGTTATCGCTTTACTGGCAAAATTTTTATTGAGACTACTGGCGTATATACTTTTTACACCGCATCCAATGATGGTAGCCAGTTGCGCATTGACAACTTTCTGGTTGTCGATAACAACGGCAAGCATGCGGTAAAAGAATCCCAGGGCTCAATCAATTTAACCGCTGGTACCCACGACATTGAAGTGACTTACTTTCAGTCTGGTGGCACCGAAGCGCTTGACGTTTTGTGGTCTGGCGCGGGTGTGCCCAAGCAAGTCATTCCCGCTAACGTTTTGTTTGCACCCTAAAACGCAATTGCAACACAAAGCTGGTGGCACTAGGCCCGACTGGGCGTAGTGCCACACAGCTCTTCCAGCAGGTAGCTTTCGGTTTCCAAAACCGCATCAATGGAGTGAAGTACTACACCATCGTTGCGAATAATCCACGGGTAGTGCTGCTTCTGATCTTCAATCCATTGCTCATCTGGTGCACCAATCATGGTGTGCTCACCCGGAGCCTCATGGCGTTCTATCCATTGTCCTGGCTTGGGTTCCTGAATTGCGGTTAACAGATCGCCATCGACGGTGGTTACATCAACGAGATGATCAGCATCATCGATATTCAATCCCAGTTCTTCGGCTGTATCCGGGTGTAACGCGGCTGGATTAAACACATCGGCATGCGCCCCGGTTGCCAACGCTGCTGCCGTGGCCAACCCACCACCGAGCGAGTGCCCGGTAAATGAAATGGTTTCATCGGGCAGCGCTGCTTGCAATGCCAACGCAAGTGCTACTGCCTGTTGATATTGCTCGGTGGCCTGACCACCGGCTTGCCCAAAGTTATCTTTCCAGTCCTCGACATCATCGCTGCCTCTGAATGCGAGCACGTATTCACCGGTTTGCTCGTTATAAAAAAGCGTGGCTGAGAAAGGTTCGTTATCAAACTGATCGGCAGAAAGTCCGATTGACTCGGGAGTCACGCTTTGCCAGTGATCTCCGCATTGCGATACAGCCGCCGCGTATGCGCAACCAGAGAGCTGCGCCATTTCAAAATTGCGTTCAAGTTCGGCGCAGGATTCAAACGGGTTTTTTAAACAATCTGGGTCTGCCGCTGCACTGCGCGCACCAAAGCTTGCAGCTGGTGCGGAGCGAGCACGGGCACTGTTCAGATCTTCTATCTCATCAGCAAGATGAATGAGATACATCAAGTCTTCTAAGCAGCCCTTTACCGGTGGCGGATCAATTTGGCTGCGTTTAAACAGAGGCTGTGCATCACAAACCTCAATATCACCATCACGCCACTTGCGTTTCAATTGATCGAGCGATGTCGTACCAACGGCGATGTCAGCAACCTCACCCAGCCTGGTTATTTCGAGAGTGAATTGAAATGCATTGCCATCAACAGACAGTTGCAACTGTTGATCAAGCGAATTCTGTACAGGCTTGAGTGAATCAATACTCAGCGTGTCGATGTTTTCAAGGGCAGACCCCGCCATGATGTTCTGAGTTTGCGACGGCGACTTGCTGGAATGATTATCGACTTGTTCGAGCACATGAGCAGACGTTTGTTGCTGTACGGCCTCGGGCAAAAAGCGCAACGGTTTGCAACTGGCGCAATCCTGCGCAAAAACTTCAACAATAACGGGTGATTGATCGGCTGTTTTTTTCCATACGAAGCGTTCTTGCCGACCAGTAGCGTAAGTAATGCGGGTTTCGCCGGGTGCCGATATTGATGCAGGCTCACTGTATTGTATCGACAACGATTTGCCGGGCCGTTCAGCTTGGTAGCGGACCACTTTGCCACTGTCGCTGTAAAACCATGCACGCTTTTTGGTCTCCGGACCCAAACGCGTTTCTATTGACGTTAAGTGATGTTTGAAAACAGTATTGGCATAGCCATAGCGTTGATGACTGTTGTTTTCGTATTCAGTGTTAACCAGATTTTTATGCGCATCGTAGCTATAGCGAATGCGTTCTTCCGAGGGCAGCACCACCGATCGCAAATGACCTGCATGGTCCGCGGTTTGCGATTGCGAATAGCTGGGTAATTCCGCGTTAGCCGTGTGATAGTCAAATTGGAGTGTACGACCGAGGTGGTCACTAACCTTTGCCAGTCGATTCTTACTGTAGTAAAGCGTCAGTGCGGCACCATGGGCATAACTGATTTGCGTGGGATACGAGCCTTTAAATTGAATCGATTTACCCTCAGGTAAATACCAGATACTGACCCCATCGTTCGCTGCGCTATCTTGTACCACATAGCCATCGTCTACCGAGTTAGCTTTGAAAACGGCCAGTGCGTTTTGTGTTTCTACACGGGCAAATTCAATCCACCTGCCATCGGCTTGTGCTACGTGCAAACGCTGCTCAGCCGCAGCATAAAGCTTAATGGAGTATGAATGCCGCCAGCCCTGCCCTAAGCCCACGTTGGCATCGGTTTGCGCTGAGTGATAATAGCGGCTGAAATGCAGCGGTGAACCAGCGGCTTGAAAATCGATGTCGCGCTGTTGTTTTTGCCCGGTAACAACATCAACCGGATTGCCAACATGCCGAAAAGCACCAGCAGATGGTATTGCTGTGCCAGGGTCTGACCGGGATTGGCAATCGACACTGCCCGTGTCGTCTTTTTTACAGGGATTGGTTAAGCCGGGAGTGGATGCCAGCAAAGATAGCGCTAGCAGCGAGAACAGTAGCCGTACGCGATAACAGGTATTCATCAACAGTCCTTTGTTTATGGTTCAGCAAAATGGTGAGCCAATTGAACCACGCATGGCAATTCCGTCGCCTTGCGTTACATCAATACGGTTTACATCAATACGGTTTACATTAATACGGTTTACATCGATACGAGTTATATCAATAAAAGACAAAAAACCTTAGACAGCAGTGTGCACCAAACTGGCTGCATTGGAAACTGGACAAACGTTTAGGTTTGGCTACTCGCCTTCTTTTGGAATGGTTTTTACCAATGCCTTAACATGATCAATAAGCGTCTGCCTATCCGAATCAGTGATGCGTACAAAATTAAGCCGATAAGTGTGTTTGTCACCGTTCGCAATTTCTGGCGCATCCCCAGCCGATACCACGCGCGCATCGCAAGCCACGCGCTTCAAGCTTGGAAACAAGGTAATGGTGACACCGACTTGTTCGCCAGGATACATAAGCACATCATCGGCAAATGCCATACCACTGGCCGACAAGCTGACTTTATGTGTCGGTGTTTCAGAAGGCACTGCCCCCTCGAGTTGCAGTTGGCGAATGCGCTCCTCTAGCTCTTCTACGTACTGCGCTACCGCGGGGTAATCACGCTTAACCTCGGCATAGCCTTCAATGTCGTATTTATTGGCTCGCCTGACCCTGCCAGGTTGAATCATCTGAGTTGGCACTTCACCAGCAGCAGGCAATTCGTGCAGCCGTTTAACCTGCAATCCAATGGCATCCTGGACTCGTTCGTAGTCGCGGCGTTCGCCCTGCGGTAATGTGTTGTGCGTTGATTCAGCCATGCTATGCCTTCTGCTTTAATGCCTTTGCTTTTAATTAAGTGTAGACGCAGCGCAAAACTGAGCAACAATTTCGTTATACTCAAAACGCGTCTGCGTAAGTCCCGGTAGCTCAGCTGGATAGAGCAGCCCCCTCCTAAGGGGCAGGTCGGGGGTTCGACTCCCTCCCGGGACGCCATACTGCCAGCCCTGACCCTACGCTAATCCTGGCAAACCTGCCTGCTTTCCCACCAGTACCATAGCGGCTGAACCAGCGTTACATCGACAAAATAACGCAATTTCATTCAACCAGTTAACGATTGCTTGCACGCTGGCATGGCTCCAGACCACATTCTGTTAACTCGAACACGTTGTATCAAATAAGGCCACAGCACTATTTGGCAAGCACTTATTGGCGAACAAAAGGGATGGATTCGAGCGTTGTGGGGCGATTTTCAGCCGTGCTGCCATCCGCCTCTTCGGTATTATCACCAAAATAGAGGTTTATCCCATCCAGCAGCAAGATGTCGAACTCCATTAAATCTGATTCAGGCACATCGGATAGATCTTCTTCAACGCCGTCGATTACCAGAGACGTGAACGTGATGTCCACAAAGTCAGCGTCGCCGAGCTCAGTTGATTGCGTACCGCCAGGGTACGAAAGGTCAGCGGTTATGGTTTGGGTGAAAATTTGATTGGTACATTGATCATCGCTAAAGGCAGTAGCGACCAAAGTGCCAGTGGGCCCGGTGACGGTCAGTTCTTCGGTTTCCCATTGCCCGGGGTCAAATGACACGCAAACAATGTTGTAGCTGCCCTCGTATCTTGTTCCGACATCGTCCGGGTCGACACTGGAGCTGCTGCAAGCGCTTAGCAGTCCTGCCGCTAGCAGGCAAAGCGCTGCAGATTTGTACAGGGTGATTGTCATCGAAAACTCCTTTTGATTAATGCGTGCAATCAGTTTACACACCACTGAAAACACTTATACCTTACAAGTGTTTTCAGGCAATCAACAGGCTTAATTTGTAACACTCTGTACTCAGCCCCAGCTATCTAGCCAGCTAACTAGCCAGCTAACTAGGGCAGCTGTTAACTCTCCAGTTTGTCAAAGCCCTGATGAGAAATTTCTGTGGTGATGTCCAGTCGAGGATGCGTTGTTTTAAACGTTTCGCGCAAATCACCTTTCTCTTTATCCATCGCTACAATCGTTTGATAGATAACGTGTATCGCCGCTAATACATCACCCGTGTGTCCTGATTCGGAGATCGTGTGCATGTTGCGCGTTGGGAATCCAATAGAGGTGGCCGCGCTATCGATATTAGCCAGCACCCCTGCCATGCCATCAGTGCCGGTATCGCGACCAGTGACATCCAACTGCATGGGAATTTTATGCTTGGCTGCCGCTTTTTTAATGCGTGCATTTAACTGCTCTGACACGATAGCGCCAACCGACATAGTAAAACCCTCACCCATAGTTAATGGTGTCATGTTGCGATCACCAATGTTGGGTGCTGCCACGTAGTCGTGATTAACATCAACGGCGATTAACGCATCGGGCTTGTGAACACCGGCTAAGATACGACTACCAAACCGACCGATTTCCTCGTGCGATGCAATAGCGAACAACACTCGCACCTTCTTTAACGCAGTCGCGCTTGCCACCAGTTTGGCGACTTCGGCGGTAACAAAACAACCCAGGCCATTATCCAGATACGCGCCATAAAATGCTTCAGGACTAAAACCGCGTTTGATCGGGCGCTTCAACAGCAATGAATCGCCGGCTTTAATTCCCAACCGTTTGATTTGATCAGCTTTGTTTTTACCGTGTATTTGTAAATCAAGATACAGCTGTGTGGGTCGTATGCCTTTGTCACCGGTTCGATGACCCATTTCAGAAAAATGGATAGCGCCAAGCGCTTCCACCGTGCCGCCGTTGAGTGAACGATATTCGCCCGGGGCGTCCGGGTCTTCACTGAACAGAGTCACTTCGTGACCAATTAACGTGCAAGGTAAAAACGAGTCGCTGTTAATCCAGATTTTTCCATCTGGTCCAATCTTACGAACCTGCATACGAATTTTGTCAGCATGACCGATAATCATCACTGAAAACATATCGTCTTTACCCGGATGAGAATCCCACACCACGCTGGCGTTGCCAGCATGCTGATGCATGCCCCAGCTTTTAGGCATGAATGAGTCAAAGTAAGGTTTCAGCACACCCAATGTCATCGCTGATTCCAGACCAACGGGGCTGGGGGCAGAAACGATATCGCGCATGATGTCGAACTGCTCGTCCGGCATGGGATCTTTCCACGGGGCTTTTTTGCTCATTTTTTTACCAATTCCTTATTACGACTAGTTTTGTCCGACTTGTCTGGAGTATAGATTGCATGACCGGTGCCGGGATCAGCCCCGCCCGCATAATGGCTTCGACACTAGCACTTAACCGGCGTTCAATGGGTCTTTTTGGGGCCTGCGCGCTGGCCCAGATAAATACCGGCAAATATAAGCGCCATCGCCACCCACATAATGGGTGCTGGCACTTCATCCAAAAACAGCCACGACCAAAGCGCGGCAAACAAAGGTATTAAATAACCGGCTGTGGACATAAACACGGCGCCGTTGACTCGCACAATTTGAGCACGCAACACATAGGCGATGGCGGTTGGAAACAGTGCCAGAAAAACCAGGGCCAACAAACTCTTTGCTGACGTTTCCTGTTGCCAGGGCGGAAAAAACCACAATACCAAAGGCAGGGCCAGCACACACATGCTCAGCAACGAGCCACTGACAATAACGAGGCTGGGTAAATGCGATAGTTTGCGTATCAGCAATGCGGACATGGAATAGCATGCTGCTGCCAGCATGATAGCCAACATACCGAAAACGCTGTTCCCCGATAATAAAATTTCCTGGCCAAACAAAACAGCCACGCCAAGAAAACCAATCAGCAGGCCAAGTAATCGGTTCCAGCTAAATCGATCATCGCCGGTCATGTAGTGACTTAGCAGCAACGTAACAAACGGTGATGTGGTTATTAACAAAGCGGTGACCGCGCTGTTCACTGTTTGTTGACCCCACCCTATTAACGTAAAAGGCACCAGGCCATTCAGCGCGCCAATACCGGTCAGCAGAATCAATGAGTATTTATCCCTTGGGATTTTGAGCTGCATGATGCGCGTAATCAGCAACACCACCAAGCCGGCTAACAAAATGCGCCAACAGGCAATCGCCAGCGGCCTGAAATGCGCCAGAGCGATGTCGTTGCAAATGAACGAGGATCCCCAAATGGCGCTGACCAGGAACAATGGTCCAAAGTCGGCCGGAAGTGGTTTTCGAATGGGCGTCACGGAAGTTTTAACAGTCCTGTTACAAATTGCTGAGCGGGTATGAGATTGCGCCCATTTTTGGCAATAAAGGGCCGGTAGTCCTATGACGTGGCAGCAATGTGGGCATACCGACTCGGCAAATGATACCCACGCGGGCATAATATGGCACCAAACCGATCCAGTGGGCCGAATTCATGAAAATATTGTCCGTTCTAGCACTTGTTGGAGCCGCAGCCATCCTTGGCGCTTGCAGCTCATCTGACAGTGGCGAAGCCGAAAGCACCACACAAGGCACTGCCACCAGCAATGGTGCTGGCACCAATGGCGACACGTCAGCCGGCACCGCCACCAGTGGCACAGAAGGATCCACAGCCGGTACCAGCACGTCTGGCAACGAGACGTCCGGAACATCTACCTCGGGCACGTCCACATCCGGCACATCAACCTCAGGCAGCACGGATGGTTCAAACACAAGCGGACCCGACACCACTGTTTCACTATTGGATGCCGGTTTAAGCCATACGGGTACGCCGGTGGCAAGCATTGCCGAAACACCCAACGACCCGTTGATTAAAACCGATGGTCAGGCACGCGTTGCCACCCTGGCTAACTCACCCGCTGTTATTTTTCAGGTTGCTGGCAATCAAGGCACCGCCGAAGGATTGGACTGCACTTCACTGGGCGCACAATACAATTCGTGCAGCATCGTTAATCTGCATATTAATGATGCCGAAGGTGCGCTTAATGACAATGAATGGAAATTGTTTTTTCATAGCACGCGCCGAATTTTGCAAGTCAGCAGTAATGACTTTAGCGTTACCCATGTTAACGGCGACTTGCATTACCTTGCGCCCACCGACCAGTTCAGCGGATTTGGTGGTGCGCCAAAATCGGTAAAAATGATCACCGAATTTAATCACCTGGTTGAAACCGACTTTCAGCCGCGCTATTGGATAGCGCGTGGTGGCGATACACTGCTTATTGCCAACACCGACGAAGAAACCGACGAGAGTCAATATGCCATGGACATTACTGGCAACAATCGTTTCGAGTTTGTGGGTGAAACCAACCCCATAGCTTCACCGCAAGTGAGGTTTGATCGCAATGCAACGCTTGCAGCAAACGCCGCATCGGTCAGTACCAGCGCAATCGCCGGACGTATTATTCCCAAGCCAAGCTCCATGGTGCAGTCAAACGCTGTACTGGACATTGGTGCAGGCTTTTCATTTGCTGGACTGGACTTACCAGCAGACAGTATCGCTGCTTTGCAAAACAGACAATCATTGTTCATGAGCACCAATGCAGGTGTGACTTTGCAATCAAGCATTGATGCGTCAATGCCAGCTGACACTTACAGCCTGACAGTAACCGGCACCGGCATTAGCATGACTGCAAGTGACGAAGCCATGTTGTTCTACGCCGCGCAATCTTTACTGGCGCTGGTACAACCCGGTGTGGGCACGATTCCACAGGTGGACATAACCGACAGTCCACGTTTTGGCTTTCGCGGCATGCACATTGATGTGGCTCGTAACTTCCACTCTGTGGATTCAATGAAAAAGCTGATGGACCAGATGGCGGCATATAAACTGAATAAGCTGCACATGCACTTATCAGATGACGAAGGCTGGCGTCTGGAAATTCCCAGCCTGCCAGAATTAAGTGCGGTTGGTGGAAAGCGCGAATTTAACGTCGATGAAAACGGCAACGTCAGCGAAACAACAGCACTGATGCCAGCCATGGGGTCCGGGCCAAACTCAAACAATCAAGGAACCGGCTTCTACAGCCGAGCGCAATTTATTGATTTACTGAGCTACGCCAATGCTCGCTTTATAGAAGTTATTCCAGAATTTGACATGCCTGCGCATGCAAGAGCTGCTGTTGTTGCCATGCGCGCACGAGCGCGCAATTTAGGCGATGCCAGAAGCATTGACATTCGCATTGACGACCCGGACGACACGTCTCGCTATTTAACGGTGCAAAACTACAACGACAGTTTTATCAACCCTTGTGTACCGGGCACGTATAACTTCTTGACCACGGTCATCAATGACGTTAAAGCCATGTACACCGAAGCCGGTTTGCCATTTAATGTATGGCACATGGGCGGTGATGAAGCCGTCAACATTTTACTGGGCTTTGGTTTTCCCAATCCAGACACGTCATTGTACGATCAGCCATGGGCACAGTCGCCGGTGTGTAACGCGTTTATCAGCAACACCGCTGGTGTCAATTCAAGAGACGATTTAACACCGTACTTCATACAACAGGTGGCACAGATTGTTGGCGATGCCGGCATTCCATTTTTGTATGCCTATCAGGATATCTATGGCGACTTGACTGCCAGCGACCTGAACACCACCGGTGCAGGTGTTGGCTTTTGGGCACCGCTATCCAACGCTAACCCGGCTAACTCTACCGGGACGATTGCGTCGGCGAATTCATTTTCAAATCGTGGCTTTGAAACGGTCATTGGTGTACCGGATTATTTGTATTTTGACTTCCCGTATGAGGTTGACCCAAAAGAGCGTGGCTACTATTGGGCTACCCGACAAACCAATACCGAAAAGGTCTTTAAGTTTGCACCGGAAAACCTGGCGCAAAATGCCGAAACGTCTGTTGAGCGTTACGGCAATCCATGGAGTGCCACCAACCAGGGTACCAATCAGGGATACGCGGGCATGCAGGGATTTTTATGGAGTGAAACGGTGCGAACCCCAGAGCACTTTGATTACATGCTGTTCCCTCGCCTGCTGGCACTGGCAGAACGCGCATGGCACGAAGCCTCATGGGAGCTACCGTACGTCAGTGGCACCACGTTTAGCAGCACATCTGGTCAAGTTGACGTAAACGCGGTTGAGGCAGGCTATGCAGAATTTGCCAGCGCTATTGGCGCAAAAGAACTGCTGAAGCTTGATCTTGCCGGGGTGAACTATCGCATACCACCACCGGGTGCAACCAGTGTTGGGGGCGTGGTGCAAATGAACACCAATTTCCCAGGCCTGACACTGGAATACTCAACCGACGGTAACAACTGGCAAACCTGGAATAGCGCCGCGCCTCCGGCTGCAGCAACCTTCTTTAGAAGCCGGTCTGCTAACGGCAATCGAACCAGTCGTGTGACTCAATAGTATTGAGTTTATCGATACAGCAAGGAAATGGACGTCCTTGCTCGCGCCTAAAGTGCAAATAAGACAAGCACGGCTGTATGACCCATACTAATCAGAACGATCAACAGGTCCCACTGCACCAACTTAACCATGAACCAAATCAACCAGTGGACCCAACTAGAAGATTGGTTTTCGTCCCCTAAAAGCGCGATCAGTTTTAATCAAGTACGCAACGCGATCGATCAAAAAACCAAGCCACCCGGCTCACTCGGTCAATTAGAAATTGTTGCGGCCCATCTGGCGCTACTACAAGATTCAATCACACCATCACTGGAGAAAGGCCGCATCATTGTGTTCGGTGCCGACCACGGCATAGCTAACGAAGGTGTCAGTGCATACCCTTCAGAAGTCACAGCGCAAATGATGGGTAACTTTGCTGGCGGCGGCGCCGCTGTTTGCGTGTTGGGTGCGGCCGCTGGTGTGAACATTGAAGCCATTGATGTTGGTGTTAACGGCGACCTAGGAGATATGTCAGATATCGTGCATGCAAAGGTTGCAAACGGTACGTCCAATTTCGCACAACAAGCTGCCATGAGCCAGCAGCAGCTTGACGCTAGTCTTGATGTTGGTCGTCAGGCCGTTCAGCGCGCTCGCGAAGCTAATGTTGATTGTGTTGGATTGGGTGAGATGGGTATTGCTAACACCAGCTCCGCATCCGCCATTATTGCAATACTATTAAATTTACCGGCAATGGATGTCACTGGACGAGGCACAGGTATAGATGATGACGCTGTGCAACATAAAACTCAGGTTATTCAGAGCGCGATAGAGTTGCATCAACGCAAGTGTAAAAATGTAATGGATATTCTGCAGCGGGTTGGCGGATTTGAAATTGCCGCAATGACTGGGGCTATTCTCGAAGCCCATAAACACCAACTGCCAGTGTTGGTTGATGGGTTTATATCCACTGCAGCCACCTTGGTGGCTGTTAAACACAATCCCGATGTTCGCTCGTGTTTGTTGTTCTCTCATCAATCAGCAGAGCGTGCGCACAAAACTGCGCTTGACGCATTAGATGCATACCCACTGCTTAACTTAAACATGCGCCTCGGTGAGGGCTCGGCAACAGCCCTGGCATTCCCATTGTTAAAAGCAGCGTGTGCCATGTTAAATCAGATGTCGACTTTCGTGCAGGCAGGCGTGTCTGACAAAACGACATGAGTGCACTGCTTACGCAACTTGAACAACAACGGCGCACACTGGCCACAGCCATTATGTTCCTGACTCGTATACCGGTAGGTCAATCAGGCAGTGGCGATCCTCGGGTGCTGGCCGCCAGCACACAGTACTTTCCTTTGGTTGGGGTTATCGTTGGTTCGATCGTTGGTTTGGTTTTCTACATCGCGAGCTTTTTCTGGTCCACCAACATAGCAGTCATACTCAGCATGATTAGCGCCGCTTTAGTCACGGGTGCTTTTCATGAAGATGGCTTGGCCGATGTTGCCGATAGCGCGGGCGCGTGGACGAAAGAGAAAAAACTGGACATTATGCGCGACAGCCGTATAGGCACTTACGGTGGCCTGGCACTGATACTGGCAAGTGTGCTGTGCGCAATAACACTGATTGATATCAGCAGCAAACATAAGGGGTTGTCGGTTATCTTTGCAACTTTTGTGTTGGCACACGTGCTTGGGCGTTGGTCGAGTCTGGCACTGATCTACACCACTAACTACGCTCGGGACGATGCGGCCAACAAAGTATTTGTTGCCGGAGTCAACAAACAACGCATGCTCGTTGGTAGCTTAACGACGCTGTTGGTTATTGTTGCCTGTTACCTGCCCTTAACCCAAAGCGCCTTTATTGCCTCCTTTATCACGCTTGCCGGCATTGTTGTTATGCGACATTGGTTTATAAAACAGTTTGGCGGTATTACCGGAGACTGTCTGGGTGCTGGCAATAAATGCGTGGAAATCTGTGTTTATCTGAGCATTGTCGCAAGCTTGCCATCGTGACTACCCTTTATCTGGTCAGGCACGGTCACACTGTGGTGGCAGATGAAGGCATAGTCGCTGGTTTTAATGATGTGGCTTTGTCTGACAAAGGCATGCAGAGCATCACAGCACTTAAACGTAGCCTTGGCACAAGGTACATCAACTCCTACCTTACCAGCGACCTAATCAGAGCGCAGCAAACGATGAGTTTGCTAACGGGTGAATCTTTCCAGGCCGATGCGCGCATAAAAGAAATCAATTTTGGCGACTGGGAAGGCCTAAGCTGGGACGCGGTTCATCATAGCGACCCACAAGCGCTTAACACATGGTCGGAAGACTGGGTAAACAATCGACCGCCTAACGGCGAATCGTTTACTGAATTAGCCGAACGCTGTCGACGTTGGTTAGAGGAGCAAGCCACTGAAACTAACAACACATGCTTGGTAACCGCTCACGGCGGTAGCATTCGGGCACTTCTGTGCATAGCACTTGATATTCCGCTGCGCTGCGCAATGCAATTTGAAATCGACCACGCGAGCGTCACTAAATTGGTGCTGCATGCCAAAGGCAATCGTGCTATTTACGTAAACAGGCCGGAGTTTGATAAAAAGTTAGATGTAGCACAGAATTTACGTGTGTGATTCATAGACATCCATCAAGGTAAGCGACTTATAAACGGCGTCTAGCGCATTCAGTGTCAATCAACCATGCTTGCCAATCTAAAGCCCAGGATCTTTGGGGCGAGTTGTCCGCGTAATCGGGTGATACCACCTAGCTTCGCGGCCAACGCAAATTCCAAATGTAACTTACCCGATTTGCCTAATCGCGAGAATTATCATATTGAATAACGTATCAATACGGGTATTTTTTCTCGAATTTCCCACGAATTAGGGGTAAGCAGCACAATTATCGCTAGACTCATCGGGCAACAACAGCTTGCATGCAAACATGCTTTATCGGTCAATTGGAATAAGAGGTAACCGAATATGACTGCATCTTTACTGAAAAATGTTGGCCAGCAAACCGGCATCGTTATTGAAGCGAATTCTCTACTCGATTCTCTGTACACATATCATCCCCTCAACGAACTCCAAGCAATGCTCTTAGCCGTACCTGACGATGACACTTTGTCAGTGTGGAATGTCACCTTAGCCGAGTATCGAGCTGCCGTGCGACAAGCGATCGTCTGTGTGGCTCGGGATTGATTGCGATGCGGCATAATACATAGTCAGACAGCAACGCTGTTGCTGTTGTTATGAGCTGCGTACACAGCGGCACTATGAGCAACTGAAGACCAAACGTACTACATCGCACGGAAAATCAAACCAATCGGTCCTTCGTATCGAAAACTAAAGTCCGATCCTTGTGCCGCTTGATGGTAAATTGCTCCAACAATCTACCCACTACACACAGCCCTTATTAAGGCTGTGCCGGAACAGGCAAGCAGCATGGCAAACACAGACGACTTTGGTTTCGGCACCCAGATTCGAAAATCCCCCTATTTTGATGCAACTGTACGCTGGGGCGCACGCGCATTCTCTGTGTACAACCATATGTACATTCCGCGCGACTTTGGTGATCCGGAAGCCAATTTCTGGAATCTGGTCAATGATGCAATTCTATGTGACGTAGCGGTGGAACGTCAGGTGGAAATCACTGGCCCCGATGCAGCTCAGTTCGTCCAGACGTTGACACCCCGAGACCTCTCCACTCTTGCTGTAGGTCAGTGTAAATACATCCTGATTACCAATGCTGACGGCGGCATCCTAAACGATCCTATCCTGCTGCGACTCGCTGACAATCACTTTTGGATTTCCCTGGCTGACAGCGATATTCTCTTGTGGGCTCAGGGCGTTGCAGTCCATTCCGATCTGGATGTCACCATTCGTGAACCCGATGTATCGCCCTTACAACTTCAAGGTCCAAAATCCGGCGACGTAATGAAAGCCCTGTTTGGCGAAAGCATTTTGGACTTGCGCTACTACTGGCTACGCAAAGTCGAGCTGGATGGTATTCCATTGATCGTATCGCGTACGGGTTGGTCAAGCGAGCTGGGGTACGAGATTTATCTGCAAGACGGGTCCCGCGGTGACGAACTGTGGGAAAAGATCATGACGGCGGGCGCACCTTTCAACCTCAAACCCGGTCATACCTCGTCTATCCGACGCATTGAAGGAGGCATGCTGTCTTATCACGCCGATGCAAACATCAACACCAACCCCTATGAGCTCGGGCTAGACCGGCTGGTCGATGTGGATATGGATGCAGAATTTATCGGCAAATCTGCGCTGCGAAAGATCCGCGACACAGGTGTGTTACGCAAGCAAGTTGGATTGATCATTGATTGCCCACCATTAAAAGGCCCGAACACCACCTTCTGGGCGATTACCAAAAATGGAGAAACGGTTGGAAAAGTCACATCCGCCGTTTACTCCCCTCGCCTCCAGAAAAACATCTCCCTGGCGATGGTATCTAAGGACTGTGCTGAGATTGAAACCGCTGTAGAAGTTCATACGTCAGTCGGGTCAGTGGCGGCAAGGGTTGTTGAAAAACCGTTTTACGATCCGAAAAAGAACATTGCATCAGCGAGCTAAAGAGAACAACTGAAATCAATGCCTGACCTATCAGTTAGTACTTCCGATACTCCTACTACAAATTGATTTTGTACCTCGACACGTTCACTCGCACCTATACGACATGCTATGCCGCACCGCGACCATGCCAGGTAAGATCAAGTTCTCTCTGATTCGCAACACAATCTCTCAAATACAGATTTATAAGCGTTTGATATGGAATTCCTGTTTCCTCAGCCATCGCCTTAAAGTATTCAATAACGTCGTCCCCCATTCTTATAGTAACCTGACGCTTAAGCTTTGCAGCGTAAGGATTACGACGCGATTTCATGGACGATAAATCGTATTCTTTTTTCATGGCATTGGCCCCTCGTACAATTGACGCTCCCTCGCCGTCGCTTTTCTTGCGGAAATAATTCGGATAGTATTTTCGGACTCTACTTCGCAGTGGCAAACAAGCAATAGCCGTGTCTTGTTACTAACGCCCAGCATGAGGAAACGGTCTTCTTTTTCTGAGTGAGTTTCATCAAAAAACTGTCTGGCGAAATCATCAAAAAATACGGATCTTGCCTCCTCGAAGGAAACACCGTGATTTTTTTGATTTCTGTTTGCCTTAGCTGGATCCCAGTCGAATTCGATCATACATACATTGTATGTATATTTAACACCCTGTCAAGGAAGCATTTTTTGGGGTAAAGCGTGCCGCAGCTTCAGAAACTTACCGCCTTGAGCACCAATTTCCTTCAGGTCGTAAGGCAACGCCAACAATTACTTGTTGGCGTCCCTGTTTTTTCTACGCGCTTCACGCCTTTTCTTCCAAGGTGCGTCGCGCTCCCAGTCGCCCGCCATAATTGAGCCGTACGGGATGACTTCATCTACTATTGAAGCGAGCTTGTACTCATCAATCTGCGAACGGACAGTATCAGCGTCCTTGTACGCACTGGGTAGTTCTGATACATCGATGTTCTTCATGAAGAATCGAGCATCGATATCCTTAGTTTCAGAATCAAACACATCCCGATCACTCATACCCTGTAACGACTTTTTATGTGCCGTACGCGATGAGTTACGCCCCGCTCCATGCGGTGAAAACCCAAGCCCGTTATTGGAGTTCAAGCCCTTTGCAATTAAAATAGGCTGAGCCATGTTCAACGGTATAAGCGTTAGCTCCGTTGCGTCATGTGCCCATCCATCAAAGGCAGGGGTTGCACCCTTAGCGTGATAAAACAAGCCGTCTGATTTACGAAACACAAAATTATGCTCGTTCCAAAAACGATCAATCACTTTCGCGTTTAGCAATTCCACTGATTTATCGTGAATGTTGTAGTGATTCTCTTTGGTCCACTGACGAATAATCTGCAGCGCATTCCAATAATCTTCACCCTCACGCGTATCAGGGTCTAACCACACGTTTTGCTTTTTTACGCCCTCAGCAACACGGTTAGTGTGTTTAATCGCATCAGACATGCCTGCCTTAAACAAACGTGCACCTGGCGCTCGCGAACCATGGTGAGTCACTAACGCCGTTTGCCCAGTTGATTTCAGCGTACCAACAAAAGCAAAGTGGTTACCATCACCTTGGGTTCCCATGTGCTCAACCGCCAGACTTCTAATTGTCTTTAAATACGGGTTTGCACCGAATGCGTCAGCCATATTTTTAGAAATTGACCACTGCTGACCACGTGCTCGACCACCTGGACCAAAATGCGTTACAGACTCAACGGCATCAAGCGCTTTTTTAGGCTCAATATCACCCAAAACTGAAATCGCCACTGAGCAACAAATATCAGCTGAATGCATACCAGGGTGAATATACTCTGACGCCACAACACCACCTACTGGAATGGTGCCAATTGGTCCAGCTGGACACGCATCAGGCATAACTGCCCCTTGCTTGATTCCTGGTGTGCGCATAACTTCCCGCATGGTATCGCGAACTTTTTGAACATTTTGCTGTTCCAGTTCGTTATCACCAGCATCGATGTTCATGAAAAATTCATGTTCTCCAGTATCACGCAAAGGCATTCTTGGCGCAGGGGCTAGTGCAACGGCAGCCGCTAGAGCGTCGTCGAACGACATACCGTTAGCAATAAGCGCGTTACCATGCTCAATTGCCTTTGGTATCCAGGGGCCTTCAACTGCACCGTGCCTCATTAAATCTTTTCCAGTGATTTTAACGTTCATTTTTATTCATCCTTTTTTACACTACATAAATACCACTTACGTCCCTACGCAAGCAATACGTTCCTCAATTGCACATTTTTAAACTGTGACTTTAAGTAATCCATCTGATCGCCATTTATATTCCGATTAGATAAATAAAACCATTCATACAAATTTGGTGAAAACGGCACCGCCAGTAATTTCATATTGGCTTCTTCCGGCGTTCTATCGTCTTTACGATGATTACAACGTTTACACGCTGTAACGCAATTCACCCACGTATCTGGGCCACCTCGCGAACGTGGCATAACATGATCGCGCGATAGATCACAGCGATAGAATTGCACACCACAATACAGACACATGTAATCGTCACGCGAAAAAAGCAATGAGTTAGTCATGTTCGGTACCGTTTTTTCTTTTACCTGACCATCGACCGCAATAATCTCTGGAATTTCCATTAATGTGCGGGCACCGTCTTTCTGGTAACCACCACGCAGCACGTTAGTCATCTCACCCATTGTCCATAACACCAGGCCTTTAGCGGTAATGAGTGCAGCTTGCTCTAGGTCAATCCATGCCTGTGGAGAACCTGCTTTATTGAGCTTTAAAATTTTCGCTTGCATCGTGCTAACTCACTTGTTTCAACATCGGCGGAAGACACGGTAATCGAAACCGATGCCACTACCGCACAGTCTGTTTGGCAAACAGATCCAGCACTCTGACCGATTTACCTTCCAATATTGGCAGTGGGTATTAAATTGAACCATTAGCGATCTTATCCACCAGCCAAGTTTTCAAAAATTACTCGCGCCCTGCGCGCTACCCGCTAACATCTGGTGCGCCGGACGAGAGTCGAACTCGCCTAGCGAGGGCTTAAACCATGTGCCTCTGCCAATTGGTAGAGGCGTAAAATAGGTAACTAGGGGTGTGTAAAAAGCATCAGACGTATTGTTGGAACTCCGCCGTAGAGTCGAACTCTAGCTTTCGGTTTTGGAGACCAACGCCCTATCACTAGGGCGAAATACTTACTGACGAATCACTTTCGTAAATACTGGTGGAGCCTGTGGGAATCGAACCCACCAAAGCCGGTTTAAAAGACCGGTACCTAAGCCGATCGGTCTAAGCTCCGTAACTGATGGTACTGGCTGGACATGACCTAACACCTCAACGCACAGCGAGCAGCACACCGAAAATGGGTTACCCGGGCATTAGCCCAGACCTACTTTCTTGTGCTACTCGCGCAACACCCCTAGTTGTAAAAGATCATCCACCAACAACTCAGGTTGGCTTCTAATTGGCGCCGATGACGAGAATCGAACTCGCTACGATCTACTAGACAGGCAGATTTCCCGGCCGCAGGAACCCATCGGCAAAATTCGTTTATAAAAAACGTGGCCGTTTCAAACAGTTAAATTAATTTAGAAAATGGCAGCAAAGGCTGGATAAGATGCAGCGATTCTTTCATTCAAAGTCCCGCGTGTTACCAACTACACCACGTTGCAAAATGCCTTTTCTATTGTTTGGCTGCCGGTGTCAGGATCGAACTGACCTCATTTCGCATTAACAGTGCGACGCGCTCACCAAGAGTGCTAACCGGCATTTATAGTTAAATCATTTCATTTTCTATCTCTAAGTCATCGTTATTTATTCATTGTGCTTAATTATCGTTCTGTGTTTTTTTACCTATTTTTATAGGCCCAGAAACGAAAAAACCCGCTTCGAGGAGCGGGTTTAATAGCAAACTAAAAAAAGAACTACTAGATAACTATTCCCGCATATACACCCGCGCACTCAGATCCGACTCCATAAAATTATGGCGACAGGTCGGGTTGCTGAGTTGTTTTGTTATCTGGATATTCATCATGGTTGCAATACTAATGTTATTAAAATAAATCTTCAACAGTTATTTTTAGTTATTGTGACGACTTAACATTTTAGAACTGCCCCAGCTGGGTGGTGCTAGGTAATCTCTGATGCCAACACACACGTCTTAGCAGCAGCCGCTGGATCGCCCAGGGTGAAAGGCCCAGTACCAGCTCCGCAACGGTTGCGCTCAGTGCGCGTTCTAAGGTTTGGGGTTGAGCGCTGATCGCAACCGATTGCTGAAGCGGCATGTTAGGTGTGCGATTACACACATTTAGTCTATTCATTGACCTGCATCATTTGTAGTTCGATTATATTAATAGAACAATTTTTAGGGCTCATGTATTGCGCTAATAACGGGTAATATAATTGGGGTTAACACTAGACCTCCTAACATTAAAACTCCATCCCCAACTATCGCAATTGGTGTTAGAGCTGCGCTAACAGCACTATCTAGTATTGGGCTCGACTCACTAACTTCTATTTCATGCTTCTTGTTCAGATAATATGGCTGGGTTCTCGGAGTATCGTTATTTGATAAATAACGTACACCATTTACAACCACATACGCTCCTATTTCATCAGTAGTGCTCCCTTTATACCCTAACGTACGAGCGCTTTGAAATTCAGTTTCAGTCACCTGAAGAACCTTGAGTAAAACTTGACCGGTAATTCCGTTGTTCTTGCCTACATGAAATCGATCAAATCTCGCGTTGACTTTACGTGCAAAGTCCGATTTCAGCGAAGCCATTATGAGCGGAGGGGCTTCAAAAACGTAGTGATATTTGGGAGTCAGTACAACAATACTCGCTTCATCTTCCGTAACCCACAATGAGGATATTTCTTCTACGTAGATGTTTGATTTTTCTTTGTAAAGAGCTGGTGTAAACGCGCATGAAAACAAAACGCAGAGGCAAGCTATTTGCACCGCCATATTTTTTACTAAAACAACAGAGATGATTCGTAAAATTCTATTCATAATTTTAGAATTACGACCCTACGTCAGGCTTTGTCTTATGCCAAAAGAATAACAAAAGACCAAGCGTTACCAATAGAACGATGGGTCTCATTATTGGCGACACACCAGCGACGACCCCGGCCTGAAGCACACCGAATACTATGATGAGTAGCGCAATGAATAACCGTAAACCAATGTGCATTCTCTTCCTCTCTTCCGAATCAAATTGAATAGATAAGTGTAACTGCCGCCGCACTTGCCACTTATGCGCATTGTGAGGCACTCACCGTTGCGCATGAGTGTTTTATCTGCTCAGTAGGTCTAATAACATACAATCAGCGACAGTTGCGCTTAGGGCGCGTTCTGACGTATTTAAGGTTGCGACCTGAGCGCAATCTGTTCGCCTGCATTGAAATGTTAGGCGCTGATGAATAATGTGCAAGCTGCTATTGTAAGAGTACTTGTTGCTGGTGAATTACGGAATTTCAACTTCAACAAAAGAATTCGGACTTGCCGCATTTATCGCAGAGACCACGATATTTACTACAGTTTTAATTCTAGGCCAACTGGTCGTTGATATCACAACAACCGATATTTGTCGGTCAGAAAGATTTTGCTGATACTGCAGGTTACGATCAGTGGTTACGAAAATATCGAAGCCGTCGTTTTCGGCCGCCGATAACAACTCACCGTTCTCCAGCATAGACCAACCCAACTCGTGAGCTGTGGAAACTTCGTGCAGTTTGAGGTCTTTACGCAGAGGAACTGGCGTGCCTTGATCAAATAGTACTTTCAATGGTTACGCAGCCGAACTTCGCGCAGCATGTTCGAGCACACCTTTAACCTGTTCGATGGAGACCCCTGGAAACCATTCAACAAACTCGTTAATCTGAGCTCCATCCTCCAGATTTTCAAATAGTGCTGATACTGGTACGCGTGTTCCTTCGAAAACCCATACACCACTGACGCGCTCTGGGCTTTGCTGGACGTACTCACATGTGGACCAATCAATCATATCTATAATTTTAGCATTGCCTGAAGGTATATCGCCAAAACCTCAATAAAGCGCCAATAATCAGCACCTTATCAAATTGAATATTCAAGATCTCATATGAAGTGCAAATTGATACGCCTAACAACTTCCGTAACTTGCAGTTGCAATTGCTAAGCGTTCTGGCGTACCGGGTTGCTTTGCAATTGCAACCGTCGAGTTCACGGTACTGTTAGACAGCGCGTCTAATAAACTAATTAGCACTTGAAGACGAACTTAGATTATCTAGTTCTTCATAAATCAGAAAAGCGCTGGATACCAAGTGACTTGCTGTCCCTTCAAACACATTATTATAAATATCTATGGGAATATCTTGATGCATTGGCACTTCGAGTAAAAGAATAGTATTCTCATATTCACCAGCTCCAAAAAATGAATTGATATGGTCGGCGAATTCATTATCGTATCTTCCGTTATTAAATGTACCCGATTTTTTCAATACACGCTCAATAAAATCCTTCTCCATCGCTGCCCTTCAAGTTGAAAATACCAACCTAAGCAGCACTAAGCCGAGCCAACGGTTTTTCATTAATGGGTAAATGGATTAACGCTGCCAGCACGCCAAAGAAAATACCCGCCCACCACATGCCGTTGTAGCTGCCGGTTTGATCGTAAAGTACACCGCCCATCCATACGCCAATGAAGCTACCGATTTGGTGACTTAAAAAAACAATCCCGAATAAGGTTGCCATGTATTGCACGCCAAACACTTGCGCAATGATGCCGGTGGTGAGCGGTACGGTGGATAGCCACAATATGCCCATAACGCTGGCAAACAACAATATCACCAGAGGTGTTTTGGGTAACAACAGCAAGGCCAGGATGACGCAGGCTCGCAGAAAATAAATGGTCGATAGACTCATCTTCATGCTGTATTTCTGCCCTACTATGCCAGAGCCAAATGATCCAACAATATTAAACAAGCCAATAAGAGCCAAACTGTAAGCGCCGTATTTTGGGTCAAGGCCAAGGTCGCGAACATAGGCTGGGAAATGTACTGTTATAAAAGCCACGTGAAACCCGCACACAAAAAAACCGGTGGTGAGTAGTACAAACCCTTTATGCCCGATGGCTTCGCGCACAGCTTCTTTTAAAGATTGCTTAGCGTTGTTATGTTGCGACTGCGCCGATTGACTGCTAAGCACAGCGGGCAGCACTATGGCCAACGGTATTAGGAACAGCACCGTTAAAGACAATATGGTGAGTGTTGCAGACCAACCAGAGTATTCAATAAAACCCTGACTAATGGGTGAGAAAATCACCTGCCCAAAAGACCCGGCAGCCGTTCCCAGACCCAGCACCAAAGCACGCTTCTCAACTCCGACAACGCGCACCATGGATGCCAGTGCAAGCGTGAACGCAGAGAAAGCAATACCAATTCCGCTTAACACGCCGGCAAACACGTTTAGCATGAATGGCGCTTCGGCCACGGTCATGCCAAAGAGCCCTGCGGCGTAAGTCAGTGCGCCAAACATGATGACGCGCGAAGAGCCGTATTTATCGGCCAGTGCCCCGGCTATTGGTAATCCAAGACCCCAGAATAAATTCTGCAACGCCAGCGCGAAGCCAAATGACTCTCGTGTCCAGCCCCGGTCTACGGTCATGGGCTCTAGAAACAGCCCCAGCGCTGAGCGCACGCCAAACCCAATCATAGCGATCAGGCACCCGGCAACCAGCACCAAAGCCGGCGTTCTCCAACCGGTACGTGGCACTGCTGGTGGGGTTGAAACACTCATCACCAGAGCATACAGCGCAATGAGTGCTGCGTCACATAACCCCATTAATTAGTGTCAGGCGCAACAGTAAAAACGGCTGACTTTCCCAGTTCTTGCACCTGCAGTTTACTTGAGTGCGATTTGACCGATAAACGCACATACAGCCTAGCTGGGCCCAGGGAAAGCGAGCGATCATGATCAGCCATTTCGATCACCAAAAAAACAGTCAAAAACAACGCCGTCACTTGCTGGCAGCATCGTTCCTGAGCTGCGCTCTATGCGCGGCGGCGCCCTATGCCAGCGCGCAGGAAGGCGAAGAGTTTGCCATCAAACAAAGCACCGGCATTCAGGATGATGGCGGTAGTGTGCCAATAACTGGCGTGGTGAACGGTATTCACTACACGGTGGTACAAGGCTTCGCCGTTGCCCAGGGTGACATGGTGTTAGGCAAGGTTTCACCCGACGGCACTTTCGAGCTGCCACTTCAAGCGCGCGGCATTGGCCAGTCTGGCACTTTTGAACGCTGGCCAGACGGTATTGTGCCGTATCAATTTGGCGCTGACGTATCGCAAATTCAACGCGACAGAGCCATTGAGGCCATTGCACACTGGAACAACACCACCACGCTGAAACTGGTGATGCGTGACGCCAGCAACGAAGCTGAGTACAACAACTATATAAATTTCCAATCCAGTTTTGGTTGCGCATCTTATGTGGGACGACAAGGCGCTGAGCAGGAAATCTGGTTAGCCGATACCTGCACAGTGGGCAGTATCATTCACGAACTGGGACATGCAATTGGCTTGTTCCACGAACACACTCGTCCCGATCGGGATAACTTTGTCACAGTCAACTGGAACAACGTCACCACTGGCAAAGAAATTAATTTTGAAACGGTCGATGTGGGTGCAGCTAATTTCAGTGAGTATGACTACGGCTCAATCATGCACTACGGTGAGTATTTTTTCAGTAGCAACGGACAACCCAGCATCAGTGTTCCTGATGGTGTCACCGTAGGGCAGCGAGATGCGTTAAGCGAACGTGATATTTCCAGCGTCAATGACATGTATGCAACCGACTTGAAGCTGGCCGTTAGCAGCGAACAAAATGAAGATAACATCCGTGTAGATCTGGTTGTGTCGAACATTGGCGCACTGGGCGCAAATACCTTAAAGCTGACCACCCGGCTCGGCGACGATGCAGACTGGTTATCGGTGAGTGCCAACAGCGGCTGGGAATGCCTGCAATTCGGGTCAGAGCTTCGATGCACGCGCGACACACTGATAGAACGCGCCGACTCCAGCTTCAGTTTGTTGGTTAATCCAAATTCAGCCACCATGGACGAATTACAAGTTCGGCTTGAATCACGAACAAAAGATTCTGACCCTGCCAACAATGTGTTTAACGACACGCTGGATTCTCAGCCCACTAACGACAATACAGGCGTAACTCAGGAAGAGCCGTTGGTGAGCATTGATACCGGGGCTCAGGCAACGACTGAGCCAACAGAGGGCGAATCAACTGACTCACAAGGCAGTGTCATCGCAACCTCTGGCAATACAACTGCTGGCGGTAACAGCACCGACGTGCCTACGGTGGGTGCGGCGAATTCAGGCGGCTCATCTGGTGGCGGCGCTGGATTTTATTTACTGCTTCTGGCTTTTGTAGCCGGTGTTTTACGGCCGCGAAACAAGATAGCCTAATAGCAAGCCACTTTCGGTGTCGCGAATCTGCGCTACACCGGTCATCGCGTTAGAATACGGGTTTGCCTCTGGGCCGAACCCGTAATCATGACAACAGCCACCCCTATTCCCATGGTCGACCTGCGCGAGCAGTACTTGACCATCAAACAAGATATCGACGATGCCATTGCCGATGTACTGAACACGACTCAGTTCATCATGGGGCAAAATGTCCGTAGCTTCGAATCAGAGGTTGCAGACTATTTGGGTGTCAGCGATGCCATCAGCTGCGCTAATGGCACCGATGCACTACACCTGGCACTGCGCGCACTTGGACTTGGCCCGGGCGACGAAGTGATCACCACACCGTTTACTTTTATTGCCACAGCAGAAGCCATTGCCTATGTTGGGGCAACGCCTGTGTTCGTCGACATTGACCCATTAACCTATAATCTTGATGCTACTTTAGTCGAGCAAGCCATTACCAAAAAAACTCGCGCCATAATACCGGTGCACATTTTTGGTTTACCGTGCGACATGCATACACTGCAAGCACTGGCAGACAAACACTCGCTGCACATCATAGAAGATTGCGCCCAAAGTTTTGGCGCTGCGGTTGATGATAAAAAAACCGGTGCTATTGGTGATGTTGGCTGCCATAGTTTTTTTCCCAGTAAAAATCTGGGTTGTTTTGGTGACGGCGGTATGCTTACCACCAACAACAAAGAACTGGCCGACAAGCTTCGTGTGTACAGAGCCCATGGCAGTGCCAAGCAATATCATCACAGTGTGATTGGCTATAACAGCAGACTCGATGAAATGCAGGCCGCCATTCTTCGCCAAAAACTACCGCACATTGATACCTACAACCGCGAACGTTTACGCGTTGCGAGCGCTTATTGCGAACAGCTAGAGCAGCTAAATCACCTTGGCATTCAATTGCCTTTACTCGAAGCGCCTGCATCACAGGGTAAAGCCATTCCGGTGTTTCATCAGTTTACGCTGTTGACCGACAAACGCGATGCACTAAAAGAAGCGTTATCAGCACAGCAAATAGCGTCAGCCGTGTATTACCCTATTCCGCTGCACCAACAAAAGGCCATCACCGATTGCATGCCGGCATCAACACCCTGCCCGCACGCAGAAAAAACAGCCTTGCGCTGTTTATCACTACCGATCTACCCTGAGATGTCGCAAAGCAATATTGATCGGGTTTGCGATACCGTTAAAGCAGCCCTGACTTAAACCATTGGTTCATGAGTAACTCAGTGACCATTGATCAATCGGTTTAAAGCATGAGCACGAAGCACTACAGCATTATGATCTCAGCTGGCGAAGCCTCCAGCGACATGCATGCGGCCCACGCCATCAATGCACTGCGCGCCCGTGGCGTTCAATTTGACTGCTTTGGGATGGGTGCTGATAAATTAAAAGCCGCGGGTATGGAGCTTACACTTGATTGTCGAGAGCTTGCTGTTATTGGCATCGTTGATGTGTTAATCAACTACCCACGTTTTATGCGCAGGCTGGCAACTCTGCGCGAGGCACTCACACAACGTCAGCCTGATTTACTGATTATTGTTGACTACCCGGATTTTAATTTAAAGCTTGCCGAAACGGCCAAAGCGCTGGGTATCCCTGTTTTGTTTTACATTAGCCCGCAAATTTGGGCATGGCGAAAAAAACGCATCAACCGGATTGGTTCTTTGGTGTCGCACATGGCCGTGTTATTTCCGTTTGAGGTGGATGTGTACCAACAAGCCAACATCCCGGTAACTTATGTTGGGCATCCGCTGGTTGATGATGCTAAATCTGACTTCACACCGGTTCAAGCTCGCGAACAGCTTGGCTTACCAAGTCATACCACGTTGGTTGCGCTGCTGCCAGGCAGTAGAAACGGCGAGCTAAAGCGCAACCTGCCCGTTATGCTGGAAACCGTCGCAACATTAAACAAACAATACCCGGACATGGCCTTTGTGGTTCCGGTCGCGCCCACCTTGGATAGCAGCACCGTCGATCAGTACTTAAACGAGTGTCCGGTTCAAGTGAGCACTGTGCCTGCGCAAAGTTACGATGTTATGCAAGCCGCCGATGCAGTACTGACGGCTTCAGGCACGGCGACACTTGAAACCGCGATGCTCGGCACACCCATGGTGGTGATGTATGTGGTCAATCCAATCAACTACGCTATCATGAAACGGCTGATTCAAATCGACAACATTGGATTGGTCAATATTGTTGCCGGCAAACGCATTTGCGAAGAGTTTATTCAGGACAAAGCAACCGCCACAAATCTGGCCGCTGAATTGGAAAAATGTTTATTTGATTTGGACTACCGGCAAACGATGCAAACCGAACTTAAACAGGTGCAACACAAAATGGGTGAAGGCGGCGCATCAGAGAAAGTCGCCGGTTTAATTTCGACGTTGCTGTAGCCCCTTAGTTGTAAGCGCTTAGTTGTAAGCGCTTAGTTGACGCAGTGACTAACGCACAATGCCGCGTTCACTGGCAGCAATAAAGTCCATAAAACGCTTAACGTCTGGGAACTCAATGGCTAATGGCTCAAGGGATGACATGGCTTGGGTGCGATCACCACGTTGACGTACTAAGGCAATATAAGCTCGATGTAAGGCGCTAATGGTGTCTTCGCTGAAATCGCGGCGACGCAAACCATTTTTGTTAATGCCGCGCGCTTCTGCATAGTTACCCACCACCATCATGAAAGGCGGCACATCGCGGTTAGCCACTGAGTTTAAACCGACAAAGGCGTGTTCACCCACTGTGCAGAATTGATGCACACAAGCGAAACCAGCCAGAATGGCATGATGACCCACTTCTACATGGCCTGCTAACGATGCACCATTGGCAAACACAGTGTGATCGCCTATTTGGCAATCGTGAGCAACATGTATGTACGCCATAAACAAATTATGACTACCGATCTTAGTTAATGCACCACCGCCAATTGTGCCTCTGTTTATAGTGGCGTATTCGCGCACAATGTTGTTGTCACCCATTTCCAATTCGGTGTGTTCACCGGCGTACTTTAGATCTTGGGGGTCTTCACCAATGGACGCAAACTGAAAAATGCGATTGTTTTTTCCGATTCGTGTTGGCCCCTTTACAACCACGTGGGGACCAATGATCGTACCCGACCCCAGTTCGACGTTAGCACCGATAATACTGTAGGGTCCAACTTCGCAATCGGGCGCAACGCTGGCCGATTCGTCAACAATTGCCGTAGGATGAATCAAAGCTCTATCTCGTTTTTTGCGATGATGACTTCGCTGGTGCAAGCCGTTTGTCCATCAACGGTACCAATTGCGTCAAACTTGGAGATGCCACGCTTATGACGCGTTAGGGTTACCGTAATAAGCAATTGATCACCCGGTACCACTTGCTGTTTGAAACGCGCTTTATCAATGCCTGCTAACAGATACAGGGTTTCTTCGCTGGGATAACCACCCAAACTTTTAAACGCGTGTAGTGCGCAAGCCTGCGCCATGGCCTCCAGTATCAACACACCGGGAAAAATAGGGGCTTGCGGGAAGTGACCAGTGAATATCGGTTCGTTGAACGTGACGTTCTTGATGGCTTTCAGTGAGCCTTCTTTGTCGTAGCTGAGCACACGGTCGATAAGCAAAAAAGGATAGCGATGCGGCAGGTACTTTAAGATCTCTCTTATGTCATCGACAAAGTCTGCGCTGTCTGCTCCTGCACCGCCTGCTGCTGTATCGTTTTTGCCGCTCAAAGTCGAATCCGCCTTTCGTTTTTTATGACTGCTTGCTCCGCTCAAGCGCTCTGACTCGCTTAAGTAGATCGGTTAACTTCGACAACACGACGAAGCTGCGTTTCCATTCGGTGTTGCTTTGCAATGGCATACCTGAGCCGTAGCGACCCGATTCATTGATGGACTGCGATACATACGATGTCGCATTCAAAATGACGCCATCGACAATAGTCAGGTGCCCAACGATGTTGCATGCACCACCAATCTGACAATTCGCACCAATTTTTGTACTGCCCGCAATACCAACACAACCGGCAATCGCTGTATTTTCACCAATTTGCACGTTGTGAGCAATCTGTATTTGATTGTCCAATATCACACCATCACTGATGACAGTGTCGTCTATTGCACCTCGGTCAATGGTGGTATTGGCACCAATATGCACTTTGTTGCCAACTACCACACGACCGGTTTGATGAATGGCTTGCCAGCCATCACCACTGACATTGTCAAATGCATAGCCAAAGCCCTCAGCACCAATAACCGCACCACTTTGCACTCGACACTGCGCGCCCAAAATGCAGTCGTGGTAAACGGTAACGTTGGCAAACAACCTGCTGCCGCGACCAATTCTAGCATTAGCACCTACAACACAGTTCTCACCAATAACAACATCGGCATCGATAAAAGCATTCGCACCTATCGACGCCTGGGCACCGATACTGGTCGATGGGTCCACTTTAGCGCTGGCATCTATAAAGGCAGATTCAGCAATGCCAGGTGCTGGCAATGTTTCGGGTGACAACAACCAGGATGCTTTTGCATAACTGGCGTATGGGTTGGTTGATATAAGGTAATTGCCGCTGGCGAATTCAGCTAATGAAGGCGGGACGATAACCGCCGCTGCACTCGACTGAATGAGGTCTTTTTTATACCGCGCACTAACAATAAAACTTAAGTCGTTTTTAGTGGCGCGGGAAATGGGTTGGATTTTATCAACACGAACGGATGGGTCGCCGTGCAATTCAAGTTCGAGCGTGTTGGCAAGTTCGCTTAACTTCACAGGTTTGGATAAACCCAGCTTATCGATTAGTTAGCCGACTGCAAACGCAGATTTTCCTTAACAAGGCTCTCAAGAATGCGTTCTGTTACATCTATGCGCTTTGCTGCAAACAAGACACCATCGCTGACAATAAGATCGTAGTCATGTGTTTTACCGAACTGTGCGATGGCTTCTAAAACCAATATGCGCACCTTTTTAAACTCGTTGTTTTTCTGGATATTCAGTTCTTCACGAAAGTCCTGCTCGGAGCGTTTTATGCGGCGTTCGAGTCCGCGCGTTTCCCGGTCCAGTCGAATTTGATCAGCCTCTGGTAGTTCAAGACTATTGTCGTTAAGCCGAGCGGTCAGTTCGGCAAGTTGTTCGCGTTGTGCTTTGAGTTCGGCCTGCCTGGGTGCGAATTCTGTTTCAAGCCGTTGTTCAGCTTCCAATGCTTGTGGTGCCTTGTCAATAAGGTAAGGAATATCCACAAACCCAATGCGAGACAAGGCGGCATCACTGCCACCGACAACCGAATCTGCCAGAACAGGCTGCGACACAAACGATAGCAGCGACGCGGATAGCGACAGGCACAGCGAACCGACTAGCGCAACGCGTCGCAGGTGTCCCCGAATTGTTCTGACAATGGCAGTACTCAAATCTCTATCCTCGCGTGGCAATTTTTTCCCACGCCTAAAAAATGGACCCGATCGTAAACTGGAAATTTCGAATTCTGTCGCCCGTCCTATCGTTATAGGGGGTTGCATAGCTAAAAGTCAATGGCCCCACCGGAGATAGCCACACAAATGCGACTCCGTAGGACGCTCTGAACTCATCTCGATCAAAATCGTCGTAATCGCTGTACACGTTGCCAAAATCGGTAAACAGGCTAAATCGCGTGGCTCCGGGCTCTTCGACAAACGGTGGCGGGAAAATAACTTCAACGGTGCCCAGGGTACGAAAATCACCACCCGAGGCATTACCTTCAGAGTCTTTAGGCCCTAAAGAGCCACTGACGTAGCCACGCAAGGTGCGCACACCACCAGCAAAATAACGTTTGAAAAACGGCACGTTTTCATAATCACCATAGCCTGCTCCACCGTCTACGCGCACCGTCGATGAGAACGTGTACCGCTCTGACAGCGGATAGAAAAACTCAAAGCTGTAACCGGCCTTGAAGTAGGTTATATCGCTACCCGGCACACTGGCGGAGACGTTAAAGCGATTAACAAAACCGCTGGTGGCAAACACAGTTCGATTACGCGTATCGTAAGAGAACCCGAGGTTCAAATTCCACAGATCGTAAGTATCGCCTTCCGCGGCAACAAACGCATTGATGTCGTCGGGCGTTGCATCGGTGGTACCGATTTCCGTGCGCTCATAACCACCACCCACTCTGAATGTGGAAAATTCACTTAGCGGTACACCAAAGTTAACACTGGCACCGCGCGAACTACTTAAGTAAGTTGTTTGCGCTTCGGAATTGGATGTATCGGTTTCAGATATAAACGCGCGCACTGTTCTGCTAATGCCGTCATCGGTAAAGTAAGGATCGCGAATTGATAAAGACAACTGACGCGTGGTATCGGAGTTATCAAAAGCAAACTGCATACTTTGACCAGTGCCAAACAGGTTGTCCTGTGAAAATGCAAGGTTAATGGTCGCACCTTCTGTACCGTATCCAAAGCCTGCACTAAAAGAACCCGACGGGCCTTCCTGCACGTTTATTTCCAAGTCAACTTGATCATCACTACCTGGTACACGTGGCGTACTTATGCTGACACTTTGCATGAAGGCCAGTCGTTGTAAGCGAATTCTTGATCGATTAACCAGCGCGGGTGAGAATCGACTGCCTTCAAATTGCCGCATTTCCCGGCGCAACACTTCGTCTTTGGTTTTGTATTGTCCGGTAAAAATGATACGACGTACATAAACCCGCTTACCCGGGTTAACCACAAAGGTCAGACCAACATCTTTGGATTCATCGTCAATATCGGGCAGGACATCAACTTCGGCAAACGCAAAACCGTCTTGTCCCAGTCGATCAGAAATTGCGGTGCTACTGCGCACAATATCTTTACGTGCAAACACGCCGCCCTTTTCCACCTCTATTAAATCGAGCAACTCTTGTTCGGGGATATCCTGCTGGCCGCGTAAATTCACTTCACGAATGGTGTAGCGATCACCCTCATTGATATTGATCACAATAAAAATTTCACGCTTATCAGGTGAAATAGACACTTGCGTTGAATCAACTTCAAAGCGAGTAAATCCGCGATCAAGATAAAACGAACGTAAGGTTTCAATGTCAGCGGCTAACTTAACTTGAGAGTATTCATCTCGGCTGCTAAACGGGTTGGGCGTATACTCGGCCGATTGCAATAACTTGACCAGAGTTTTCTCTGAAAAAGACTTGTTGCCAACGATATTGATATGCTGAATTTTGGCAATGGCGCCCTCGTTAATATCGATATCGAGAGCAACCCTGTTTCGCTCTAATTCTTCAACATCAATATTGATTTCACTGCCGTAATTACCAGCGCTAAAATAAACTCGGCGCAGTTCGCGTTCCACCGTTTCAAGTAAAGAGCGGTTGTACACGCGTCCAAGCGCTATGTCGGCCTGACGCAATGATGCCTGCAATTCACTGGTGGGAATTTTCTTGTTGCCATCTATCGTAATGCTGCCAATGGCCGGCCTCTCAACCACTTCAACCAATAAAATATTGGCGTCACGACGTTTGATAACCACGTCGCTGAAGAGTCCTGTGTCGTACAGCGCACGCAAAGCGCGGGCACTGTCACGGCTGGTATCGAAGTTGTCGCGCGTTCGGACGGGCAAGTAAGTGAGTATGGTGCCTAAATCTATGCGCTCGTTACCTTCGACAACGATGTCCGCAACAACAAAGCTGGTTGATTGTTGTGCCCAGACAGGCTTGGACGTAACCGTTACGCATAAAAACAAGGCCAGTAAACACAAGCCGTTTCGCAGCAATGCTTTAGATGTCATTGCATTAACCGCCAGATATCATTGTAAAACGCCAGAAACATCAATCCACCGAGTACACACAAACCAAGCTGTTGTCCAAAAAGCTGCACACGTTCCGATACCGGCTTACGGGTCACTGCCTCGACGGCAAAGTACATAAGATGACCACCATCCAGCATGGGTATGGGCAACAGATTCAACACCGCAAGAGAGATACTGATCATTGCGATGAACTTAATATAGTGATTAATTCCGATAGATGCAGACTGACCGGCAAATTGGGCAATACTGACAGGGCCGCTGATGTTGTCCAGCGAAGCATTACCGGTGACCAGCTTACCCAGCATTTGGACGGTTAGTGCGGTCATGTCCCAGGTTCGACCCAGCGCTTTTACAAAAGCGGTACCTGCCGGGTACTTAACTGTGGTGCGCACTTTATCGTACAGACCTTCTTCAGAGCGCACAGACACACCCACACGACCAACACTCTGCCCATCTACGTCGGTGGCTTCAGGAGTCATGACAAGGCTCAGGCTTTGGCCATCGCGCTCAACATCAAGCTGCAGCTCCTTGTTGGCACTAGGCCTGACCAGATCAACAAACTCGGTCCAGCTGGCAATGGCTTGACCATCCACGGCTTTGATCAGGTCACCCGATTGCATCCCCGCACCGGCCGCAGCCCCGTTTGGAATAACATCGCCGATAACCGGCTTAATCGTTGGGAACCAGGCAGTAAAACCCATTTTAGCCACTGGGTCACCGCTGTCCTTGAGCACTTCGAGGCCGGATAAGTCGAGCTCTCTGGTGACGTTGCTGCCATCGATCGTGGCAACTTCGATCAACGCAGGCTCACCGGTATTAATCGCGCTGTCGAGTAACACAAGGCGAGCATCATCCCACGAGGGCGTCGGTTTACCGTTGATCGACACCAGACGATCTTCCTCCTGAAACCCTGCCACAGCGGCTGGTGTGTCAGGTGCAATGGGGCCAAGCAAGGGCACCAGTCCGTTAATGCCAATCATCATCACCAGCCAGTAGGCTGCGATTGCCAACAGGAAGTTAGCCATGGGGCCGGCAATGACCACGGCCGTTCGCGCCCACAGGGGTTTGTTATTAAAGGCCCTGTGCCTTTCGCCCGGTGTGAGTTCGTCAACCCGTTCGTCGAGCATACGAACGTACCCGCCCAGAGGAATAGCACCAATCGAATATTCGGTTTTGTCGACTTTGCCCACTCGGGTGTACAGCGACTTTCCCATGCCAATGGAAAATTTGAGCACTTTGATACCGACCTTTCGGGCGACCCAGAAGTGTCCATACTCGTGTATGGCGATAAGCACGCCCAATGCAACGAGGAATGCGGCCGCGCTAAAAACTACGTTGCTGAACATGACGACATTGATTCGAGAAACATGGGTCCGTTAGACACGCTTAAACGCGCAATTGGTTGAGTTTATCTTCTGCCAGGATACGAGCATCCCTATCCGCTTCAATGATAGTGGGCAAATCGTCTGCCGGGGAGATTTTTGCGTATGACAATGTATCCTCGACCAGCTGTGCTAGTTGTAAAAAAGAGACAGCTCCGTTTAAAAAAGCCTCAACGGCTATTTCATTGGCCGCGTTCAGCACGGTGGGTGCGGTGCCTCCTGCACGCTGCGCTTCATAGGCCAGACGCAAACACGGGAAGCGCTGGATATCAGGTTGCTCAAAATTTAGTCCGGCGATTTCAGTAAAATCCAGCGGCTCTACACCTGAGTGTATGCGCTCAGGCCAAGCCATGGCATGAGCGATAGGTGTACGCATATCCGGGCGTCCCAGCTGCGCTAACACGGAACCATCGCGGTACTGCACCATGGAATGTATGACGCTTTGCGGGTGTATCAGAACATCGATATCGTCGAGCTCTAAAGAGAACAAAGTGCAGGCTTCAATCACCTCCAGACCCTTGTTCATTAAGGTGGCTGAATCGATGGATATTTTCGGCCCCATGCTCCAGTTCGGGTGCTTCAATGCTTGTTGCGGCGTTACAACACGTAGCTCATCAATTGAACAATTTCGTAATGGACCACCCGAACCTGTTAACAATATTTTTTCTATACCCGCTTCTTTTTTGTTCAAAGAATGATCAGCCATGCATTGAAAAATGGCATTGTGCTCACTGTCGGTGGGCATTATCAGCGCCCCAGACTTGGCCGCACACTGCATTAGCATGCTGCCACTCATCACCAGAGCCTCTTTATTGGCCAGCACAACGCGTTTGCCGCTGTTGGCAGCAGCCAGTGTCGAGACCAAACCGGCGGCACCAACCACGGCAGCCACGACAATGTCGACTTGCGGCGCGCTAACGCACTCGCAAAGCGATTCATCGCCATGCAGCACTTCGGTATCCAGATTGCTATTGAGAACCAGCTGGCGCAGCTGATCGGCTGCCTGCGCATTTTGCATAACGGCAAATACTGGCTCGAATTTTTTACATTGCTCGAGGATGGTATTGACGCTTTTGTTCGCACACAGCATGCGCACGCGATAGCGGTCGGGGTTTCGCGCAATAACGTCGAGTGTGTTCTGACCGATGGAGCCGGTTGAACCTACAATTGCAACGGACTGGGTAATCGCAACCGACTGCGCGGTACTCACATCCACACCCAGAAAAAAGCAAAAATGGGTAAGGCCGCTATGACACCGTCGATTCGATCAAGCACACCGCCATGCCCAGGCAACAGCTGTGAGCTGTCTTTCATGTCGGCGGCACGCTTAAGTCGGCTCTCGAATAAGTCACCCACCACCGAAAACGCAGCGGAGAACACGGTGGCAACAAATAATTTAAAGGCTGATCCTGCGGGCAAAGACGCAAATAAAATCACCACTAAAAACAGCAGTGCGGCGCTAACCAGACCACCGTAAACACCTTCCCAGGACTTACCAGGGCTGATGAGCAAAGCCAGTTTTCGTTTGCCGAATTTACGCCCTGCAAAATAGGCACCGATATCCATAACCCAAACAACCGCCAGTGCGTATAACAACAACCAGCTGGACGCACCGGGTGCATAACTTCGCAGGTGCTGCATGGCCAATGCGGCAATCGGTAACACCAACAAGCCAACACAAAGCCAAGCGATATTGGTTTGCGTAACAGACGCTAACACGGGCTTCAGGTAAAACTGCACCAGAACGCTAAGCCAAAATAACAAACCAACCAACAATGGCCAGCCTACAGCTGAATCCACCAATGGTGTGTGTAAAACAATCAACGTTAACGCGCTAACGACAACCGCAAAACCCGTTTGGGCGTGCTCGTGCGTGACACCACACAACCTACTCCACTCCCACGCGGCAGCCGCAACCACAAAGGCCAGCACAAGCGCAAAGACACTGGTTGGCGCAAAACCAAGCAGCAGCGTAAACACCAGCAATAAAACTGCCGCCGTTATGACTCTTTCTTTAAGCATGTTTGCCAGTTACCTGTTCGCCCGTTCGGCCAAAACGACGTTGCCTACCGGCATAAAAGCTCAAGGCGTTGTCTAGCTCTGACTCATTAAAGTCGGGATAGAGCACATCGGTAAAATACAACTCTGTGTAGGCCAAGTGCCAAAGGAGGTAATTGCTGATGCGCTTTTCGCCGCCGGTACGAATAAATAAATCGGGCTCGGATACATCGGCTAGCGAGACGGTGGATTTAAAGCGTTCAACTGTGATGTCATCCGGTTGTAGTTCACCCTGTTTAACCAGCACAGCTAACTTTTTTGCCGCATCAACAATGTCCCAGCGGCCACCGTAGTTAACGGCCACAGCCAATCGCAAACCCGAGTTACTTTGCGTAATACTTTCAGCTGAGCTCATTTCGTTTTGAAGCTTCTCGCTAAACGCTGAACGTTCACCAATAAAGCGAATACGCACATTGTTATCGTTGAGCTTGCTGACTTCACTTTTTAACCCGCGTAAAAACAAGTCCATCAGCAAACCCACTTCCTGTTCTGGGCGGCTCCAGTTTTCGCTGGAAAATGCGAACAAAGTGAGTGCTGAAATGTTTCGTCGAGCGCATGCTTCGACAATGTCACGTGTGGTACGAAACCCGGCCTGATGCCCCGCCGCCCTGGGTAGGCCACGATTTTTGGCCCAGCGACCATTGCCGTCCATGATGATGGCAACGTGCTCGGGTGGAGAGGCGGTGTCGATACTCATGTATTAAGGCGAATAATAAAACGAATGACGGAGGCCTAAACCTCCATCAATTCGTCTTCTTTCTTTTTAAGCAGGGCGTCAATTTCTTCAATGGCGCTATCGGTGAGTTTTTGCACAGACTCTTCACCTTTACGTAACTCATCTTTAGAAATTTCTTTTTCTTTTTCGAGGTCCTTTAAATCGCCATTGGCATCACGACGAACATTACGAACGGCAACCCGACCACCTTCTGCTTCACCACGCACCACCTTGACCATGTCACGACGACGTTCCTCAGTCATGGGGGGCACCGGCACACGAATGACTGTGCCAGCGGTGTTAGGGTTTAACCCAAGATCAGAATTGATGATGGCTTTTTCAATTGCAGCAACCATGGGCGGTTCCCAAGGCGTCACACTGAGGGTGCGGGCATCGTCAGTGTTGATATTGGCTACCTGACTTAACGGCGTTTCAGCACCGTAGTAATCAACTTTGACATGCTCCAGCAAGCTTGGGTGTGCTCGACCTGTTCGTAATCGCGAGAGTTCATTTTCGAGAGACTCAACACTTTTAGCCATGCGCTGTTTCGCATCTTTTAAAATATCGTCAATCATAATTTTTATCTCAACTAACTTTCTTAACCAACCTTCTAAACCAACCTGTTTAACTAACCGTCGTACCAATACTTTCGCCCATGACCAACCGCATAAGGTCGCCGTGCTGATTCATGTTGAATACTTTGACAGGCAGATCATTGTCTCTACACAACACAACAGCGGTGGTATCCATAACACCAAGCTTTTGCTGGATTGCATCGTCAAAAGTAATGTTGTCGTAGCGTTTAGCGTCTTGATGCTTCATTGGGTCTTTATCATAAATGCCGTCCACTTTAGTGCCCTTTATCATGACATCGGCGCCAATTTCTATGGCGCGTAAGCTGGCCGCAGAATCGGTGGTAAAAAACGGGTTACCTGTGCCAGCTGCAAACAGAACGATGCGCCCTTTTTCCAAATGACGAACGGCACGGCGACGAATGTAATCTTCGCAAACGTTATTGATTGGTAACGCCGACATGACCCGGCAATAAGCACCAGCATTCTCGATGGCGTCTTGCATAGACAAGCAATTAATAACGGTTGCCAACATACCCATGTGATCACCGGTAACGCGATCCATGCCCGCTTCTGCCAGCCCCGCTCCGCGAAAAATATTGCCGCCACCGATAACCATGGCCACTTCAACACCGATATCGCTAACGGCTTTAACATCTAAAGCCATTTGCCGGATGTAACTTGGGTCGATGCCGTAATCCATATCGCCCATTAATGCTTCACCACTGAGCTTGAGTAAAATGCGTTTAAAAGCTGGACGGACGGTCTCGGTCATAGTGTGTACCTGATTACGCTTAACCTAACTGGTTGTTAAAGTGCTGTTTGTACTAATTTGTAAAAAAGAACTGACTAAAAAAATCACTATCATCGGGTTAAAAAAAAGCCGGGCATCGCCCGGCTTTCCTTATTCTAAAACTACAAGGCTATATGCACACCAACTGTAAAGTGGCAATTGCACACTGCTTACTCTTCGTCCTCAGTGCCTCTGACTTGCGCCATAACTTCATCGGCAAAGTTCTCGACTTTCTTTTCGATGCCTTCGCCAACTTCAAGGCGATAGAAATTAGTGACCGTTGCACCCGCCGCTTTCAACACCTTTTCAACGGTTTGATCTGGGTCTTTAACAAACGGTTGGCCAACCAGAGTAATTTCAGCAAGATACTTGCGAATACGACCCTGAACCATTTTTTCAATAATCTCTTCTGGTTTGCCACTCTCAGCAGCTTCTGCCATCAGAATTGATTTCTCTTTTTCCAGCATCTCTGCAGGCACACCAGACTCATCAACACAATGCGGGTTGTTTGCCGCCACGTGCATAGCGATATCTTTGGCAACGGCTTCATCACCACCGTTAACTTCTACCACCACGCCAATGCGCCCACTGTGAGAGTACTGTGCAAGTGTACCGCCCGCACTTGAGCCGGTTTCAAATCGGCGAACCTGAATGTTCTCTCCGATTTTAGCAACCAGCTCTTTGCGCACTTCTTCTACGTCGCGACCACCGATTTTAATGTCGGCAACCGTTGCTGGTTGATCGTCCAGAATAGCCTTGCTAACTGCACTGGTAAACCCAATGAAGTCTTCAGATTTTGCGGCGAAATCTGTCTGACTGTTGATTTCTACCAGCGCGAAGCGCTTGCCATCGTCAGATAGCCGGATGTCTACGACACCTTCTGCTGCCGTGTTACCTGATTTTTTATCCGCTTTTGCCAAGCCGGTAATGCGCATCTGCTCAATTGCAGTTTCCATATCGCCGTCGGCTGCTGTCAGTGCTTTTTTGCACTCCATCATGCCGGCACCGGTGCGCTCACGCAGCTCCTTAACCATCGATGCGCTAATTGCCATCTTCTTCTGTCTCCGAATTAATTCAAGTCTACTGGCAGATCAACTGGCGTCGCCAGATGGGCTGGCCGCTTCTGCACTGGCTGCGCTATTAAGCGCTGCCTCTGCTTCTGCCTTGGCAGCTGCTTCGTCTACTGGCGCGGCATCGGCTGGCGCGGCATCGGCTGCTTCTGCTGGAGCAGGTGCTTCTGCTGGAGCCGCTTCTTTTGCCTCTGCTGCGGCAACCACTTCTTCTTGCATGTTGCCCGAAGCGCGTTTGCCATCGGCAACCGCACCACTGATGGCATTGGCATAAAGCTGGATAGCGCGAATAGCATCATCGTTACCGGGTACCACGTAATCAACGCCGTCCGGGGTGTTGTTGCTGTCTACCACTGCCACAACCGGAATGCCCAGCTTGTTTGCTTCGGCAACAGCAATGCGCTCGTGACCAACATCAACCACGAACAAGGCGTCTGGCAGGCGTTCCATGTGCTTGATACCACCCATGCTTTTTTCAAGCTTCTCGTGCTCACGCGTCAGACCCAGCGCTTCTTTTTTACTCAAACGGTCAAAGCCGCCATCTGCCTGCATGGCTTCCAGCTCAAGCAGACGCTTCACAGATACCTTGACGGTTTTGAAGTTGGTCATCATGCCGCCAGACCATCGACGGTTGACGTAAGGCATGTTGCACTCTACTGCTGCGTCTTTGATCGCATCACGTGCCGCACGCTTGGTGCCCACGAACAAGACCCGACCGTTCTTGCTGGCGATTTTGCCCAGAAAGTTAGCGGCATCATTGAGTGCCGGCAAGCTGCTTTCCAGGTTGAAAATGTGGATGTTATTTCGCTCACCGTAGATGTATGGAGCCATCTTGGGTGACCAGTAGCGGGTTTGATGCCCGAAATGCACGCCAGCCTCTAGCATCTGGCGCATGGTGACAGTAGCCATAAGTCATTCCTATGTTGGGTTTGTCTTGCGCGAATCGACCTCAGCTGACCACTTTTTCAGTGTTTACAAGACCTGTATCGGCCTTACTAAACCCAGTTAGGTGGCACCCGGCTTTGGCCTGGATGAATCGCACTTGAAATTCCGAGACAAAACCTGTCTCGGTCAGCCAACCTTTATAACACAAACAGGGCCAGCACGGTACACTAGGCAGGTTCCAGACCACCGGTTTTCCAACGTTTTATGTCAATTAAGCTCAAAAGCCCAGAAGAAATCGAAAAAATGCGCATTGCTGGCCGACTGGCCAGTGAAGTTCTGGATTTGATAACCGAGCATGTGGTCCCTGGTGTGACCACCGACGAGCTCAACACCATTTGCCACGAGCACATTGTGAACGTCCAGGGTGGCACCCCTGCCACACTCAACTACAAAGGCTTTCCCAAGTCGATTTGCACGTCAATTAACCAGCAAATTTGTCACGGAATACCTTCAGACCGGGTGCTGAAAAAAGCCGATATCGTGAATATCGACGTCACGGTGATCAAAGATGGCTACTTTGGTGACACCAGCCGCATGTATTACGTCGGTAAACCTCAGCCTCACGCACAGCGCTTGTGCGAAGCGGCTTACGAATCCATGGTTAGAGGCATTAAGGCGGTGCGACCTGGCGCAACCCTGGGTGATATTGGTTTTGCCATACAAAGTTACGCCGAAGCCGAACGTTACTCGGTTGTGCGAGAATATTGCGGCCACGGTATTGGCAGTAGTTTCCACGAAGACCCACAAATTCTGCACTACGGCAAAGCTGGCAAAGGACTAGAGTTGCGCCCTGGCATGACATTCACCATCGAACCCATGATTAACCAAGGTCGACGCCACACCCGTTTACTGGCTGACGAATGGACGGTCGTCACTAAAGACAGAAGCTTGTCTGCGCAGTGGGAGCATACTGTTCTCGTCACCGACGATGGCTACGAGCTGCTTACCCTGGGTGAGCACCACACGCTCTGATTCGCTGACCCATGAATGTTATTGTCTCTTCATCGTCCAAACCATTCCTACCAAAGAAAATACAGCCGTGAGCCAATCTGACTCGCACATGAACAAACTGGATTTGTCTGAGCTTGAGCAAATCATCGAGGCCAGTCCTGATGACACCATGGCCTGCAAAAAAGCGCTGCAAGCAGGTCGCGAAGCTGTCCATCAGGCATTTTTAAACGGTGCAACTGCCGCACAACTGTTGTACTGGCAAACTCAAGTCACTGATTTCGTCTTCATGCACTTGTGGCAGTCACAAGGTGAGAAATTCAATGGCATGGAATTAATCGCCGTTGGTGGTTATGGTCGAGAGGAACTCCACCCGCACTCCGATGTAGACATTGGCATTCTGCTTAGCGCACCAGCAACAGACGAACAAACCCAAGACTTAAGCGCCTGGGTAACTCGGCTTTGGGACCTCGGCCTGGACATTGGCCACACGGTTCGCACTTTAGACGAATGTAAAAGCGAAGCACGCAACGACGTAACCGTTATCACCAATCTGATGGAATCGCGATTACTGTGTGGCAGTGGCGAATTGTTTACGCAAATGCTTGAAGCCACTGCACCAGAAAAAATGTGGTCGTCGCAAGCATTTTTCGATGCAAAAATGGAAGAGCAACGCACGCGATACAGAAAATTTCACACCAATGCCTATCGTCTCGAACCGAATGTCAAAGAAAGCTCCGGTGGTCTGCGGGATATACAAACTGTATCGTGGGTTTGCCAACGCCACTTTGGCACGCGTGACTTAAATGATCTTGTTACTCACGACTTACTGACCCAGGCTGAGTTCGACGGCCTAAAAGAAGGTTTGGAAGTGTTATGGAAAATTCGTTACCTGCTACACCATCAAAGTAAAAAACGCGAAGACCGTTTGCTGTTTGATCATCAACGTGAAATGGCACATGCGTTTGGCTTTACAGAGGATTCAGGTAATCTCAGCATTGAAAACCTGATGCAGCTTTTCTATCGCCGCGTCATGGAATTGCAACGTCTTAACGAAATTATTTTACAAGGTATTGGTGGAGTCATATCAGGTGTAACAGCTGCAACGCCACCCGTTGCAGTGAATAGCCGCTTTCAGGTGCGTAACGGATTTCTGGAAGTCACGCGTGACAACGTATTTGAAGAATACCCACCTGCACTACTTGAAGTCTTCCTGTTGTTTGGCAACACAACCACGGCCGAGAACATTCGCAGCAACACCGTGCGCTCTATCCGCTCTCACTTACATTTAATAGACGATGATTTTCGTGAGAACCCTGTGGTGCGCAAGTTATTTTTGCGGATATTTTCAAACCCGAATAAACTGACGCGCAAAATTCGAATGATGAATCGATACGGTGTTATGGCGGCGTACATCCCTGCGTTCGATGCCATCGTTGGTCGCATGCAGTACGACTTGTTTCATATTTACACCGTTGATGAACACACCGTTTATGTTATTCGCAATCTACGCCGCTTCGCACTGCCCGAATACGCACACGAGCTACCCTTTTGCGGATTTGTTGCTCAGCAACTGCCAAAACCCGAGTTGCTATACATAGCGGGATTGTTTCACGATATCGCTAAAGGCCGGGGTGGCGACCACAGTATTCTTGGGGCAGTCGATGCGCAAGTCTTTTGTCAGCAACACGACCTTAAACCAGAAGAAACCGAATTGGTAAGATGGTTGGTTGAACAACACTTGTTAATGTCAACCACAGCGCAAAGGAAAGACATTGCCGACCCTGAAATACAAATGGAATTCGCACGCCAAATCGGCACACTGAACAAACTCAATCACCTTTACCTACTAACCGTTGCCGATATTCGGGCAACCAACCCGGAGCTGTGGAATTCCTTTAAAGAAAGTCTATTGCAGCAGCTGTATCAATCCACTGCCCTGCTACTACAGCGTGGATTGGACAACCCGGTAGATAATGTTGACATGATTTGGCAAAGACAAGTTCATACCTTCGAAATGCTAAAAGAGACCAGCTTTTCAAAAGCGGAGATGGAAAACCTGTGGGACAGATTGGGTGAGGACTACGTTAAACAATACCCGGCAACCGAAATTGCCAGACACATGGATGCCATACTATCCCACACCAGAATAGATGGACCATTAATTTCACTGCGCCAGTCTGAAACGCGTGGTTGCACAGAGGTACTGATATACACACCTGACAAGCAATCCCTTTTTGCTTCAATCACGGCCGTGCTGGACCAACTGCAACTGGATGTTCAGTCGGCCACCATTAACAGCACCGCCGAGAACTACGCTCTAAATACTTTTTACGTTCTTGACTCGGACGGTAAGCTTATTACGGAACCCACCCGCATCGATCAAATCAAGTCGGCACTGGAGACCGAAGTAAGCACGCCACAAGACATCCCTGCTTTGGTTGCCAGAAGACCATCAAGACAGCTTAAGCATTTCACAATACCAACCACCGTTGAATTTGAAGATGGCGCAGATTGCACTGAGGTGCACATCACAGCAGCCGACAGACCGGGCATACTATCGAGTATTGGTCGCGTGTTTTTGCGTGCGGGGGTGGTTGTCCAAGCAGCCAGAATCGGCACACTCGGTGAGCGAGTCGAAGACGTGTTTTTTGTGACCGATGAAAACAACCAGCCTCTAAAAGACAGTGATGCCACACGCGCATTGGCCAGCTTGCTCATTGAGCGTATATAACAATAGTCTTATCATGTCATCAAACAACAGCAACACAATAGACCTACTGATTGATCTGGTGCAGCGGCCATCAATTACTCCCGAAGATCATGGCTGCCAGCAAATGATCGCGGCACGACTACAAACAGTGGGTTTCACCATTGAACACATGCGTCACGGCGAAGTTGATAACCTGTGGGCTCGCTATGGCACAGAAGACCCTGTGTTTGTTTTTGCCGGCCACACCGATGTGGTGCCAACTGGAAACGCAGACGATTGGTCGCAACCACCGTTCTCGGCAAACATAGTGAACGGCGAACTGTATGGTCGCGGAGCTGCCGACATGAAAGGCAGTGTTGCCGCCATGATCACAGCAATAGAACGTTTTGTGCAATCAAATCCACAACCAAACGGCTCGCTGGCAGTGCTACTAACAAGCGATGAAGAAGGACCGGCTGTGAATGGCACGGTTAAAGTTGTGGAAGCATTGGCTGCGCGCAACGAGGCGATTCACTACTGTGTTGTTGGCGAACCAACCAGCGCAGGCACATTGGGCGATACCATCAAGAACGGCAGACGCGGTTCATTAAGTGCAAAATTGCTTGTGCACGGCAAGCAAGGCCACGTGGCTTATCCTCACCTGGCGGACAACCCGGCGCATAAGTCCTTTAAATTTCTGGATGAGCTTGTGTCAATTAAATGGGATGAGGGTGACGACAACTTCCCGCCGACCACACTGCAAATATCCAACATCAATGCCGGCACCGGAGCCGGAAACGTTATTCCAGGTACGCTAACCATTGACTTTAATCTACGCTACAGTCCGGCTATTTCGGTTAACGATATTCAAACCCAGGTGCAAACGCTGATCGAGCAGCATAAGCTCGACGTTGATATTAGCTGGAACGAAAGCGCTGCACCTTTTTTAACCCCGACCGGTTCACTGACTGACGCAATGCGAAGCTCGGTCAGTAAAGTGGTTAGCGTTGACGCAGCACTGGACACCGGTGGCGGTACTTCCGACGGACGTTTTATTTCCAGAACCTGCGAACAGGTGATTGAATTTGGTCCATTAAACGCCACTATTCACCAAACCGATGAGCGAATCAATTGTGAAGACATTGACTCGCTCTCTACTATCTATGAAAATCTGCTCGAGAACCTTCTCGGCAAACAGGAGCGCTAGACATGGGCATGTTAGACGGCAAACGCATTTTAATTATTGGTGTTGCAAGCAAGCGCTCAATTGCTTGGGGTATTGCACAATCCATGCATCGTGAAGGCGCAACGCTTGCGTTTACTTATCAAAACGATCGATTAAAAGATCGCGTTATTGATATGGCAGCAGAATGTAATTCAACCATCACTCTGCCCTGCGATGTTGGTGAGGATGAGCAAATCGATGCGCTGTTTGCATCATTAAAAAGTGAGTGGGGTACATTCGACGGCTTCGTGCACGCTGTGGCCTTCGCACCACGTGAAGCGCTGGATGGCGACTATCTTGATTCTATAGACAGAGAAGCATTCAGAATTGCGCACGATGTCAGCTCATACAGTTTTGCGGCTCTGGCCAAAGCGGCTCGGCCCTTATTAAACACAGGCGCATCCCTAATAACCCTGTCATATCTTGGTGCTGTCAGAGCCATGCCTAACTACAACGTTATGGGCTTAGCTAAAGCATCATTAGAGGCAAATACGCGCTTTATGGCAAATTCGTTGGGGCAAAACGGCGTGCGGGTTAATGCAATTTCAGCAGGTCCAATCAAAACTTTGGCAGCAGCGGGCATAGGCAATTTTAAAAAGCTGCTTGGGCATGTATCGGCGGTTTCACCGATGCGTGAGAACACCACCATTGAACAAGTCGGCGATACTGCCGCCTTCCTGGCCTCACCTATGTCTTCTGGTATTACCGGCCAGATTATTTACGTTGATGGCGGCTATAACGTGGTGGCTATGCCTGATATTGAAAGCTAAGCAAGCGTACTTTTTTTGACTTACTAACAATGAGCACCAAAGACTGGTGCTCATTACGTTTTTTCAAGCGTGTGCAAACGAACTGGCAACGTTATTAGTTACCCTCGTCTATATGGTTTATCCACACAAATATGGTGTTGGTGCTGCCCGCAAATTCGTGAAATCGTGAGCCAGCCACAAATTGAAATTCACCTTCGGCCCCAGGGTTAAACGTATCGAAACTGGCTGGCCGATCGTCGTGTCTACTGAATTCCATTTCCATAAGTGGCAGCCCTGTTGCAGGGTCAATCATTAAAACAATACCGTCCTGAACAATCCGCTCATCATAGGTTCGCGTAGATGGGTTAACGATGTTAACGCTATACCGATGGCGATGAAAATCGTTTGAGTCTGATACATAAGATGATGCATAAAGATCATCGAAAGGCTCGTACGAATCTCTAATTGGACTGTCTATTTGGTCAATAACAAACTTGCCTGGATTGTCAGCGTTAAAGTCATTGGCAAAAACTTCTGGCTCAAAGAAAAACTCTATCGCGAAAGCCGACAATCCTGGGGGTATACAGTCTTGCTCATAGTGGTTAGCTGCCGCATCTCTTGCCATGTACCCAAACAAAAGTGAATCGCTGGTGGTACGTTTTTCACCATCAGTGGCTTCAAACTGCGCATCACGGATTCTGATATCGCACAACATTCTGTTACTGACATTGGTCAGCACCGTGACCATGTAATAAGCGGGGTCGCGATCATTGTTAATCATGACCGGCCCGGTTAATTCGGTCACCGGCAGCACACGCAAAACGTACGTTTTTTCTACTTCCAGCTCAGGTGCTTTGGTAGTCACTTCAAAGGGAATTTCGCGTATTAGATCTGGCGTGGTGGCCAGGTCCTCACCGATCACCGGACCAGTTAATAACTGGCGATTCGTTCCCGGCGGGTAGAGCCTTGGCATAAGCGGTCCAAGCGAACTTAGCGGCACAATGGTAGAACCGGAAGCGTTAGGCTCCTCTCCAGCGGTGGTGTTGCCATCACCTCCAGCGTCTTCATTATCCCCGCCGCCACCTCCGCCCCCGCAAGCGCTTACCAGCAACACGACAATTGGCAGCAAGCAGGCACGCAGGTATTGTTTTGGCTTTCGTATCATTCTTGTACACTCCATTACAGATCTTAAGGCTCAATTCATAACTCTAGCCTACATCCAGTGCCTTCGAAAGAAATATCTGACTTACTGTACTAATGGCTCACTATTTGGTAATTATAGGGCCAGCAGATAATGACTTTTACACTTGACTCTGCCAGGAGATAAAATGACTCAAGCCAAACTCAATATCGCCACACTTGCAGCAACGCTGTTACTGATGTCTCCATTTGCAGGCATGGCTGCGGCACCAGCCATTCAAACCAAAGGCACGGTCATTTATCTTGCTGACAACCTCAATGAAGAAGCAAATCTTGGGTGGTGTATCGATACACAAGGCAGAGGTTTTGGCGAAAAGCTACATGCCCATTCCTGCAAACCGACAGGAGGCGACGTCCAGTTTTCATTCGATGAAGAGTCAGGCAAGATCGAATCAGTAGCATTTGAAAGTAAATGCATGACGCTGAGCGAGCCAGAAAACAAAGAGGTACCGTTTGGCTTGCTGGACTGCGTCGACGCTGACGTTAGCCAACAGTTTATCTACGACACACAAAGCATGGAGTTCCGGCCCCACACCGATGAAAGCAGGTGTGTCGCGGTTGCAGAACCCATTATTCAAGCAGGACCGTTTCAGTCGCGCTTTTTGATTCTTGCACCGTGCGCAGATCTTTCCCCTGCTTTTAAACAATGGATTATTCGCGAGTAGTCTGGCATCGCGATCAAGCTGACGCTTTTTCTAAAGATGAACAGCAATGCCCATTTTTACTCTGACCCCATAATAGTTCCATAGTGGGGGCTTATCTGTTAAAACGTTTTTTGAACTACGCCATTCTGTTGGTCGTGGCGACCAATCTGAGTTGGCTTTTGGCTGTGACTCAGCTCAACCCCAGGTCATTGTACGAAATATCCAATCCGCCCATCGATCCTATTTCTATTGAGAACAATCTACGATCTCGAAACTTGAGTGATCAGGTACCCCTGAGTGAGCGATGGTTCACTTGGTCAAGCTCAATTATACTGGACTGGAACTGGGGACAATCGCCACGAGGCGGCAATGTCGGGGAAGAAATAGATAGGCGAATCTGGGTCAGTGTAAGATTGATTACCCTGGGCTCGTTGCTTGGTGCAGGCTTGGGTGTCTTGATTGGAACCTGGAGCGCACGACGACAATACGGCCTGTCAGATAGAACATTTACGTTCCTTGCACTGTTAGGTTTATCCATTCCATCGTTTGTCATTGCAAACCTGCTGCAAGTTGCAGCCACCCACATTAATGACATCACCGGCACGCGATTTTTCGAGTTTGTCGGGGAAACCGGCGCGCACGGAACCTGGCTCGGGGCGCAATGGCTGGACCGTTTGCAGCACCTGCTATTACCTACCATTGCACTGACTATTCTGGGCGCTGCCTTCTTTAGCCGAATACAGCGCAACGTCATGCTGGATTCATTGCATGCTGGCTTTGTGCGAACCGCAAGAGCAAAAGGCCTGACGCGATCACAGGCGATAAACAGACACGCACTGCGTGTGTCTCTGATTCCTACCAGCACCTATTTTGCCTTTAGCATTGCCACCTTATTTGTTGGCGCGGCCTTTATGGAAATCATTTTTTCTTTTCATGGTATGGGTGAATACGCGGTGCAAACCATTCAGGGCCACGATGTTCATGGGGCTGTCGCCACAGCGGCATTTGGTGGCTTGTGTGTTTTGACTGGTGCCCTGTTAGCCGATTTCATGGTGGCATGGCTTGACCCTCGCGTTCGATCAGCAAGTACCAGTCACAGTGGTTGAAACACAAACAAAACCAAAGCGTCTTTTGTTGGCGCGATTTTTACGTAACAAGACCGCCGTGGTGGGCTTGATCATCATTGTTACGCTCATTGTTATTGCATTGATCGGACCCTGGTTATCACCGTTCGCCTATAACGATGTTGACAGGCAAGCGTACCTGAAGCCACCGAGCTGGCAGCACCCCATGGGTACCACGCAATCCGGCCGCGACATGTGGGCACTGACACTGCACGGACTACGAAAATCGTTGGTCATTGGGCTTGTTGTGGCCATACTCTCAACCAGTATTGCGGCTATTGTCGGTGCGTTTGCCGCCTACTACGGTGGTTGGTTTGAACGATTTTCTCTGTGGATTATCGACCTGCTCTTGGTTATTCCCTCGTTCCTTCTGATTGCATTAGTTGCCAGTAATTCTGCCGGTAGTGCGTCCGGCGGTGCTTCGTCATGGTGGCTATTGGTGTTACTACTGACCCTGTTTGGCTGGATGTTATCGGCCCGCGTTGTCAGAAGCCTTACACTATCGGTAAAACAAAACGAATACATAACCGCTGCTCGTTACATGGGATTGTCAGGACCCAAAATTATCGTTCGTCATATATTGCCCAACATCGCATCGTTGCTCATCATTGATGCCACGTTAAACGTCAGTGGCGCGATACTCGCCGAAACAAGCCTGGCTTACTTCGGTTTTGGTGTGCAACCGCCTGATACCTCTCTGGGCACACTGTTAGGCGATGGCGCCAGACAACTGAGTAGTTTTCCGTGGCTGTTTGCAGGCCCGGCAACCATCATCGTGTTGCTTATTCTTTCGGTCAATGCCGTTGGCGACGGATTGCGTGATGCATTTGATCCAGGCTCTAAAGCCTCCGGCAAAGGCTGAGGAACGCATCGTGACAACCACCATTCTCGACGTACAGAACCTGCATGTTCGTTATGCCAATGAGGCCGGCAGTCTGCACGCAGTACGAGATGTGAGCTTTTCATTGCGTGCAGGCGAAACACTGGCGCTGGTTGGCGAATCAGGTTCAGGAAAATCAGCAACAGCCTTGGCCATCATGGGATTGCAGCCAGATAGCGCCAAAGTAGACGGCTCCATACGCTTGTACGGCGAACAGCTTGTCGGAGCAACTGATATCGCTCTTTCAACCTTGCGCGGCAAAACGATGGCCATGGTTTTCCAGGACCCACTATCGGCTATGACACCGGTCTATACGGTTGGCGAACAATTAGTTGAATCCATTCAGGTGCATCAAACCAGCTCACCACAAAGTGCCAGGCAACGTGCGGTGGAACTGCTTGATCTGGTAGGCATACCAGAACCACATCAGCGTATCAATGCTTACCCGCACGAGTTTTCCGGCGGCATGCGTCAGCGTGTATTAATTGCTATGGCCATTGCAAACAATCCGGATGTGATTATTGCAGACGAACCGACAACGGCACTGGACGTAACGATTCAGGCACAGGTACTCGATGTATTGCAAAAAGCGTGTGAACAGACAAATGCCGCGTTGCTGTTGATAACCCATGACCTGGGTGTTGTGGCACGTGTTGCTGAAAAAGCCATGGTCATGTACGCCGGTAAAATTGTCGAACAAGGCAACGTTAACGCATTGTTTTATGACTCACAAATGCCTTATACAATGGGCTTGCTAGGTTCATTGCCACGCGTCGGCACCGACAAATCAGTTGCATTAAGTGCAATTGAAGGTAATCCACCTTCGTTACTCACGCCACCAACGGGTTGTGCTTTTGCAGAACGCTGCCCGCTGGTGGATGCTGCGTGTCGGCAACAAGAGCCTTCTCTGACAAAGGTGACTGAACCTGACCACTGGTCCGCCTGTGTTCATCATCAGATCATCAAACGCGATTCAATCACACACGCTGATCTTTTTCAGCCCAAGCTAACAACTGAGTCAATAGCAACAAAGGCATCACCGGTTAATCCACCCGATAGCCAGCACGCAAAGGTGCTGGAAATGTCCGCCGTCAAAAAGCACTATCCATTATTTAAAGGTGGCGTATTCAGAAGACGAGTCGGCACGGTTTACGCTGTCGACGGTATCGATTTAACACTGTACCAGGGAGAAACGCTTGGGCTGGTTGGAGAGTCCGGCTGCGGCAAGAGCACCACGACTTTGTCGATACTTGATCTTGAACCACCAACACACGGAACCATTAAACTATTTGGTGAAAATGTAAACCAACTGGATTCACAGCAGAAGCGATTAGCATTACGTCGCAAGTTACAGATTGTTTTTCAGGATCCCATGTCATCATTAGATCCTCGTATGTCTGTGTTTGACCTTGTCGCCGAACCTCTGCGGGTGTTTAACGACAACCCCGACACTGTCGACAACAGAGTCAATGAGTTGTTACAACTGGTTGGCCTGGATGCCAGTTATCTTGCAAGATTCGCTCAACAATTATCCGGTGGTCAATCTCAGCGTGTTTGCATTGCAAGGGCGCTTGCGCTGGAACCTCAGCTACTGATTCTCGATGAGCCAGTTTCCGCTCTCGATGTGTCCATTCGCGCCGGTATTGTCAATTTATTGCAAGAGCTAAAGTTGACTCTGGGGCTTTCCTATTTGTTCGTGGCTCATGATCTTGCTCTGGTAAGACACATTGCAGATCGCGTGGCTGTGATGTATTTGGGCAGAATAGTAGAAACAGGCACTGTTGAAGCAGTGTATGAAAACCCGACTCATCCCTACACACAGTGTTTGTTGTCAGCTATGCCTATTGCCGACCCAAAGCTAGAGCGAAGCCGGGCACGACAAATCCCCTTGGGTGAACTGCCCAGCCCGGCCAGCCCGCCCCAAGGCTGTCATTTCCACACGCGATGCCCTAAAAAAATCGGGCTTTCATCAGAGCAACAACGAATGTGTGTTGAGGTATCCCCCAGCTTAAAGCCAGCGGCCTCTATGCCTATGTCGCAGCAACAGATGCCAGTGTATGATAAGCGCACAGGCTCACATGCCAAAAGCGAAACAACGAAAACAACCACAGGTGTTCACACAGCAGCCTGTCACTTTAGTGATTTTGTTTAACGAGTGATTTGGTTTAACGCGTTCGTTTCAACCTACTTGGTTTAACGGGCATGTTCCAGTTTTATGCGGTGAATTTTGTCGATGACTAATTGGAGATCAACTTGAAACTATCTGTCGCGCAGCTTTGCATTGTCGTTACCGTTCTGGCCCTCACATCGTGCGGGAAATCAAAAGACACATCTGAGTCTGGCGCTGATGCCGATGCTGCAGCTAATCCATCATCCGCATCACAAAGCACAAACACCGTGTCGGTAACCGCTCAGGATATTAACCCGCAAGAGCGCAACTCACTTAAAGGTGGAAGCCTAACACTAAGCGTGTCCGACTTTGCCGAGAACTGGAACCCAATGCATGTCGATGGCAATAACCGTGATTACGCTGATGTCAGAGGACCCATGTTGCCGGTTTTTTTCCACTTTGACGAAGCTGGCGTGCCAACCCCGAACCCGGATTACGTGGTATCGGTGGACGTGATCAGTGAAGAACCAACTGCCGTTCGTTACAGGCTCAATCCGAAGGCAATCTGGGGAGACGGTAGCCCAGTGGATGGTGACGACATGGTGGCAAAATGGAAAGCCTGCAATGGAGAGAACACAGATTTTAATTGCGTTAGCACGGGCAATATGGAACCCATAGCATCAATCACATTTGGCGAAGATAAAAAGGATGTAACAGTCACCTACAAGAGCGCTTTTCCTGACTGGAGTCAGGGGTTCAGCAGTCCGGCTGTCATCAAAGCCGAAAGCGCTGAAAGCACCGACGTGTTTAACACAGGTTGGAGCGAACTCAACAACGATTGGTTATCAGGCCCGTTTAAAGTCGGCAGTTTTGATGCAACGCAAAAAGTCATGACCTTGGTACCTAATGACAAATGGTGGGGAGATGCGCCAATACTCGATAGCATCGTCTGGCGCGCTATCGCACCTGATGCCACTGCGCAGGCTTTTGCCAATCAGGAGATCGATGCCTTCGATATCGGCTCGGACCCTGATGCGTTTCAAAGAGCCACCCGTGTAGAAAACGCAGAGGTACGTAAAGCCGGCGGTCCCAATTTCAGGCACTTCACGTTTAATTCAAAAGCGGGGTTGTTACAGGACAAAACCATCCGCCAGGCCATTGTCTATGCGCTTGACAGACAAGCCATCGCAGCCAGTGACCTTGCTGGTATTGATTGGCCGGTGGCACCACTAAACAACCATGTGTTTTTACAAAGCCAGGTCGGCTTTGTTGACACTGCCAGCATTACCGGGCTCGACTTTAATCCTGACAAAGCACAAGCAATTTTGGATGAAGCTGGCTGGGTTATGGGCGAAGACGGCATTCGCGAAAAAGATGGCCAGAAACTCATCGTCCGCTTTTCCCAGTTAGCGACGGTCAAAGCATCAGAGAACGAAGCATTGCAAGCACAAAGCATGTTAAAGGACGTTGGCATACAGCTGGATATTGTCACTGTTCCAATATCTCGCTTTGGTCCCACTCTAACGGGAAAAGAATTTGAAATCATCGCATTCTCGTGGATAGGCACACCCTACCCGTTCAGCGGCTTAAAGCAAATTTACGGCAGCGGGTCTGAAAGCAACTTCGCGCAATTGTCCTTACCCGAAGTGGATGAGCTGGCAGAACAGATAAGCGCAGAAACCAATCCTGAAAAACGAATAGAACTTGCCAACGAGGCAGATCGAATAATCTGGGAAAACGTACATACCCTGCCGTTGTATCAACGCCCAGAGCTAATCGCCACACGTCGTGACTTAGCTAACTACGGTGCGTTTGGTATGAGCAGCACTCGCTGGGAAAACGTTGGATTTACTGAATAATAAATAAAAAAAAACAAACCAGACAAAACAGGCACTACCAACATAAAATTGAAGGCTTATGCTTCCCAACTTTCAACATCACACTATAATGGCGCAACAGTATCAGCCTGATCAAGCTCGCAGGTATCACCATAAATGATTTTGCAATGACAACGCTTGATTCGCTGGAGCTCAATACATTCCATACTTATCCTCGATATGCTTACCCAGGTTGTCGTATTCATCGCCAAATATTGGATGACCTTTGCCCTTACTGTACTGCTGGTGAAGCGTAATTAGAAATTTTTCCAGATTTTCTGACACCTGAAAAACATTTGGAGAGGCGTCTGGGCCAAACATGATAACTTGATTCTTCACTCCTTTTGCGTCGGGCTCCAAGTCCATCGCCAAGTATGTTGGATTTTCACGGTCAGCAGAAAACGGAATCCAATTTGTATTAAAAAACGCACCTTTAATGGCCCTGTCAGGACGAGAGTAATAGCGTGGTTGGCGTGTCAAATGTACTGCAAACATATCGAGTCTTTGCAAACTATTGACGTAATCCTGATGCTTTTTAACTACAGTGTCCAATGAAGAAAACGGAAAGCCACCAAAAAGTCCTAATGGTACGCGATGGTTTGATTCAGAGCTCATACCCTCACCATTTGCACATTGATAGAGCTCAATCAAATTATCAGGGAATGAAACACCCATTGCTTCCTGAGCCTCACGAATCTCAGCTCGCGAGGCAGCTGGATTGAGCACCAACCCGTGCTCACTGGGCTTCTCAATAAGTTGAGCAAACAGAGTTGATATTTCCATAAACTTAGATTCGAGCTTTATACATCAAATAAGAGACTGAGCACACAAGCTACAACGTTCTACAAACACGCAAAAATAATCACTGCAAAGATTTGCTGAACTTAAACACCGACTGTTAAACCATGCTTCAGCTCATCCTCATCTGGAACCTCAAATATGGTTTCCATAAAATTAAACATCGTCTCTGTTACTTCGAATGCGTAAACGGATGGGTCTTTTTCTTGATTGCGTTTCTTGACCCGTTGCCTGCGGATTTCTGATTCTACGTTTAGGTAGTGGATTTCTGACTTAATGTTAAGCTCAGCACCCCTATCAACAAACACGCTTCTTTGCTCTTTTGTTGTAAAGCCTAAATCAAGCACAACATGTCCATCAATTTTTAAAATCTGTTCGCTTACGTTCCATATTTGCTCGTAACAGCGTTGTACTCGTTCCATCATCCAGTCATAGTCCAGCGAAGTCATGTCCTTGGCAAATAGCGTTTGCATCCACGGGTCAATAGAAAAACGAATGGCCTTGGCTTTTTGTGCCACAGCTATTGAGTACGTGGTTTTACCGGCACCGGTTGGGCCAGAGACCAAAATGAGTCTTGCCATAGTATTGGTATTCTCTTTTACGTAATCGATACAACATCAAGTTGCACCATCACATCAGCGATTCAGGCAC
>CALHOI010000028.1 GCA_938035525.1 uncultured Granulosicoccaceae bacterium | reverse complement strand
AGGAAGTTAAGCGTATTAAGTCCGGCATCGTTTGCCGTGGTAGTCCAGCGCAGCACTTTAACGTTCACAAAGCTTTCGTGATCAACAAAGGTGGCACCGGCAGGTAAGTTCTGCATGGTTAAAACGGGTTCTGTTCCGTTTGCATCGTTGACCTTGACTTCCATAACCACGGTGTCGCCAATTCGCACAATGTGCTCATCCACCAGGTTCATGATGGGAGGCTCATTACGAATCGTGCTTGGGTCTTCCGGCATTTCAATGGTGAGCGTGAACGTTTGTACTGTTTGTACAGTGTCAGGTTCAACCGAATCAAACGCGGTGACAGTGATGTGATGCTCACCCACATCAGGTTGCAGTGGCCGCCAGAATAACGTGCGTGAACCATCCAGGTTGTCGATCGATTGCATGCCCGCTGGCAGCGTGCCAATGAACAGCCCCGGTGTGTCGCCGTCGACGTCAGTGGGTCGAATCAGTATGTTGACATCGGCTCCGGCAAAAGCAGTTTGATCACCAAGCCCAACGAACACCGGTGCAATGTTGTCGTTGTTCGGCAGTGTACGACTGATCGATGCGCGTGAAAAATTACGCGCGACATCGAATGCCACGATGTTGTAGGAGTAAGAACCCGAAGCATCAACAGTGGTTGAAAAAGTCGTGCCGGATACCGTGGTTAAGTACGCTTTGTTTTCATAGATGTTGTAACCGGCCACACGATTGTTATCTGTTGATGCATCCCAGGTCAGTGTTATGTCGGCTGTTGATCCTTTGGCATCCCATGTACCGGTAAGGTTAGTAGGGGTGCTAGGTGCTTCTACATCGATTGCGATAACCAGATTATCTGGCAGTGTTATTGGTGCGGTTCTTTGTGCAAAGTTACCATCAAAGTCAAAGGCCACAATGTAGTAGGTGTATGGCTCGTCTTTAGTGACCGTGCCAGAGTACTGTGTTTCAAACACCGTGGTTTTATAGGCGTCGTTTTCGTAAACGTTATAACCGGCAACGGCTTGATCATCGGTTGATGCGTTCCAGCTAATTTCCACCGTGCTGGTTGACCCAGATTCGGTGATCTCACCTGTTAAGCCTGTGGGTGTGCTGGGTGGGATCGTGGTATCTACATTGCCACGATCTGGAAGCGTGAGCCGCTCAGATGCAGCAGAGAAGTTAACCCGCGTATCGAAGGCCACAATAGAGTAAGTGTAGGTTTGTCCTGCAACCACTGAACCGGTGTATCGCGTATCAAACACGGTAGTCAGATACTGATTGTTCTGGTAGACGTTGTAACCCGACACTGCCTCGTCATCGGTTGATGGTTCCCAGCTTATGGAGACCACCGTGCCAGTAATACTTCCGGCCAGTCCCTGAGGAACAGAAGGTGGAATAGTAAGGTCGTCGGGAACGGCTGATTCTGGCAGCGTGAGTTGCTCTGATCGTCCTGAGAATGCCACTGGGTCATTGGTAAACGCGGTGACATAAAAGTTGTAGACCTCGCCATCGACAGCCTCAGTAACGTATTGCGTTGCCTGGGTTGTGGTCAGGTAGTTGTTGTTGACATAGACGTTGTAACCATCTGCGTTTTCTACGGCATCCCATTCAATGCGGAGCTCGTCTCCATTGATTGAACCGCTGAGTCCATTGGGTGCATCGACATTGGCATGCGCTACGGCATTGAAACCAAACAAAGTGAGGCTGAGAAAAATGAGTTGGAAGAAGGGGTGGCGATAGACTTTCATTTACGTGTTGACTCGGTGTTACCAGTTAGAGACCGTGAATATAACGTCATTTGCGGTGCAGTTGTCTTACATTGACAACACATTGGTATTAATACCTGTGAAGCGAAAACACCTGCTGTTGATGTGTGACGATTGTTAATAGTTGGGTGGCTATTGTTCAAGTTTAGCCACGCGTTTATACGCATCGCTTTTTGGTTAAAACACGGTTAGCTAATAAGTGGCGCTGCATTGCTGTTTAACGTGGTTATCTGCATTTTATTTCTAACAACCTGTGTAACACAGAGTCAAAAAATTGTCTTTAAAGCGCAGAGGTAGAAGCGGTAGCAATACGTCTTCATGAGGCACGCTTTAAGCGCTCTGCACCAATGGCATAACAGATGCTCGGAAAAATTGTGTCGCCACGCGCGCGGTCGCGTTGGTCTAAAAAGCAACAATTTTATTCGGGGTTTCGTCATGAATGACAAAGCAAAGCGGTGTGTTACGAATGTACTGGCTGGTATCAGCGTATTGGCTGTGCCAATTTTAAGCGCATCAGCGCTGGCGCAGTCACAACCTTTTGACAGCACTCAAGCAGTGGCTTATCAGAACGCTTATCTTGGGAGTGATGCGTTTACCAGAAAATTCTATGGTGGCATTGGCTTTGGTATGAGCTGGCTTGAGCCTGATACGTCCGATGCGCCAACTTTTGACCCGAATAAACGTGTAAACCCGGCTGGTCAGTTAACTCTGGGCTATGATTTAAACAAGTGGCTTTCTCTTGAAGGCCATGCGACCACTCTGGGTGAGGCGGGCTTAGCGCCCACAGGCACCATCGGTTATCAAACAGTGGGCTTGAGTGCCCTGGCTTATGCCGGGAATAGTCGACACCGCTACAATCGTCGCGGTTTAAGTTTTTTCGGTCGAGCAGGGTATGGGTACTTGCAGAACGAACCAAGCGCAGAAATACCGTTTCAGAAAGTCAACGCAACGCATTTGTTATTGGGTGCTGGTGCTGAGTATTCAACTCGCATGGGTTTAGGCATTCGCGCCGAAGGCATCGCCTTTGATGCTGATGTTCGATACGGTCAATTGAGTTTGCTTTATCGGTTTGGAAAACAAACGCTGCGACGCCGTGAGTTAGTGGTGCAAGCACCAACTGTTGAGCCAACTCCTTTATTGCCTTTACCGGTACCCGCCGTAGCCGTGGCACCCGCTGATAGCGACGCGGACGGTGTTTACGATACTATTGACCACTGTCCTGGTTCACCTGCAGGTGCTGCTGTTGATTCTTCCGGTTGCTCTTTGTTCAACGGTGTGATTGAAGGCGTTAATTTTAATAGCGGTTCGGCAGAGCTGACACCTAACGCACAAACTATTTTAAGTGGCGTTGTTAGCACACTGGGCCAGTACCCGAACGTTAAGCTGACCATCATGGCTCACACAGATAGTCAGGGCGATGATTACGCTAACAAGGAATTGTCAAAACAGCGTGCTCGCTCTGTGGCCGTATACTTAGTTAGAAACGGTATTCCAGCGCAACGACTCAGCGCCAGAGGTTATGGTGAAGCTCAGCCTATTGATACCAACGAGACGGCCGAGGGCCGTTTAAGAAACCGCCGAGTTGAGTTTCGCGCGGCCCAGTGAATAATCGCATCGCTTGCAACACCTTCAGAGCACTAAGTTAAGGTTGCCTGTTCAGTTAGTAGCTATAACGATAAGTGCTTTAAGAAGCCGGCTTTGAGGCCCGGCTTTTTTGTAGGAACCGATCAAGCTGGTTGGCAAATTCCCGACGATCGTTCTGACTCATACTGGCCTGACCCCCTGTGTCTATGCCGCTTGATCGCAACGTATCCATAAAATCGCGCATGTTCAGCCTTTGCCGAATATTCTCCGCGCTGTAGAATTCACCGCGCGGGTTAAGCGCATGCCCACCTTTTTCTATGATTTCGGCCGCCAGTGGAATATCGCCGGTTATCACCAAGTCACCGGGGTTTAAGCGCTTAACGATTTCGTTGTCGGCGACATCAAAGCCCGAGGGCACTTGCAGCAATTTTACCCAGCCGATACGCGGGATAGTCATGGGGTGGTTGGCCACCAGGGTCATAGGTACTTTGGTCCGTTTGGCCGCCTTGAACAGGATTTCCTTGATAACGCCCGGACAGGCGTCAGCGTCAACCCAGATGTGTAATTCTTGTTTCAAGCAGACTCCCTTGAATTGCGCGATATAAACAATGCGATCTGAATAGTGCGTTAAAAGTAGCGCGGTATGAACCGCACGCACAGCACTTAGCCAGCGATATTTTGCCAACCGTAACGCTATTATGCAGGAATCTTCATGCGATACTGTGCGCAACGCTATTGGTGGACCCGCGCTAACATGAAATATAAGCTCCATTGTTTCGCACAATCTGGAAACGCCTACAAAGTGGCTCTGATGCTTAACCTGTGTCAAGCCGACTGGGAGCCGGTTTTTGTCGACTTCTTTCATGAAAAAGAACACCTGTCCGATGCGTTTCGCGAACTCAACAGCATGGGTGAGGTACCGGTACTTGAGGCGGGCGACCTGGCACTGAGTCAAACAGGCGTTATCCTCGACTTCCTGGCCGATGCTTTCGAAAAATTCGAAGGCGCCAGTGTGCCCGAGCATCGTGAGGTTATGCGTTGGTTGTTTTTTGATAACCATAAGCTCACCGGCACGGTATCAACGCTGCGTTTTCTGCGACAGTTTGTAAAAACAGGTGAGACGGACGTTACGCGTTTTTTACACGCTCGCGCTCAACGGGCACTGGATGTTCTCAATGCACAGGTCCTCGAATCTGAGTTTGTTATCGGAGAAAAACCCACGATTGCCGATATTTCTCTGTGCGGCTATTTGTACTGGCCCGATGAAATCGGTTTTGACTGGGCTGACTACCCCGGTATTGCGCAGTGGCTGGACAGAATTGCAGCCCTGGACGGGTGGGTACACCCGTACCAATTGATGCCTGGCCACCCGCTGCCTGAGCCAGTGAATTAATCCCATCCCGTGCCACTATTCTGTGGCTTATTGACCCAACCCTGGCGGCCAACTCGGCAAATTTGTGTGGTCGCTTAGTCTATTCTTATAGAGGGCAGGCTTGGCATGCGCGAACCTCATCACATTCAGCGTCGAGTGGGTGATTTTGAGCCTGTGTGCCGCCGATATTCAATTTAGGTCAATACAATCATCGTTTTCATGCAGCACCTTTTAAAAATTGCAGGTAACCGTACCAGGCGTGTCAGCGCCTTGTTGGCGGTTTGGTTTTGTGCCTCGGCAGGCTTGAGTGCGCAAGCAATGGCAGACGAACGTGATTTGTCAGTCTCGCCAACGCCTGAGAAAAATTTCATTATCGGCGGCACCCCTGTTCAGCAGGAGAGTTATCCGTGGACAGTTGCATTGGCGCACGTTGCCAATGCCAGCCTGGTACAGCGACAATTCTGTGGTGGTAGTGTCATTGCTGATACTTGGGTGTTAACGGCTGCGCATTGTTTGTTTGATAGAAGTGGTAACTTGCTGAGTCTCAGCGATTTTACAGTGGCCACCAACGCTAGAAATTTGCGTGACCCAGATGCGCAGGAGCATGTCGTCAGCAATGCCTATTTGCATCCAGACTACAATCACAATGCGAACAACCCGCACAGCGATCTGGCCTTACTGGAGCTGGCCACGTCAACTGGTGTCACGCCCGTTGCATTATCAACCAAGGCCACCGAGAATCTGGTTGGTTTGCAGGGCACGGTGATCGGCTGGGGTGCGGTTGATTTCAGCGACCCGGCATCACCTTTATTTCCCGATCAACAGTACGCTGTCGATGTACCGGTGGTGACATTGGATGTTTGCAATGCGCCGATATCTTACGCTGGCTCTATTTTTGAAAATCAACTTTGTGCCGGTTTTGCACAGGGTGGTCGCGACAGTTGTGTTGGCGACAGTGGCGGTCCAATGGTGGTGACCTACCAAGGTGTCGTGCAACAGATTGGTGTCGTGAGTTTTGGTTTTGGCTGTGCCTTGCCAAATTATTATGGTATCTACACCAACGTTCCATACTTTATTGGTTGGATAAATCAGTACGTGTTTGTTGGCGAACCTGAATTTGAACCGGAAGTCAGTTCATCCAGGGGTACAACAGCTATCTCGTCATCTGGTAGTTCCAGTTCTGGGAGCACGTCGTTGTTTGCCTTGCTAATACTGGGTGCTGGTTTGTTTGCGAGGCGCCGATCATGAAGCATTGCGTCATGGTTCTGGGTTTATCGCTGGGTCTTTGCGCGTGCGCAAGCAAGCAAGGGTTATCTATCAGTGAATCGAATGGGCAAGTGACCTTGGCCGAGAGTCACATAGGTGAAAAGTATGATGTGGTTATGCAGCGAGCCAATGCTCAATTTGCTGTTGAACCACACTGCGAAGCCAGAAAAATATCGTTAAAAAAGCAGCGTAAAGCGTTTAATTACGATGTGTGTGGTTTTTCCCCAGAGTCATATGAATTCTCAGGCGCACCGTTAGCAGAAGTGGTTTATCACTTTGTTGAAAGAGAGCTTGTTCGCGTTGACGTTAGAGCCGAGGGTGAAGACGCTTTGTTGAATGAAGTCAAAGCTGATATGCAAAGCTTATTTGCATCCAGCAGCCCCCACGCTGAGTCGCTGGGGGAGGACAGTTATCAATGGTCCGGTAAAAGTCTGTTGGCTGGTGTCAGGGCAGGTGTTGGAGCCAGTCGCGGCAATATACACGTCAGGCTGATCGATGAAACCATTGCCGAGGATGCGCCTTGGCTGGCTGTAGAATAAGGTCTGAGCCATCAGGTTTTGAATTCAGACTGTATTTGTTCAAAGCTGATGTGGCGAATGTCGCGCCCTTTAACCAGATACACAACGTACTCGCAAATATTCACTGAATGATCGCCGATGCGTTCCAGCGCTCGTGCACACCAGGAAATTTTCAAAAGAGCTGATACGTTTCTGGGGTCTTCCATTAAATGGGTGGCCAGCAAACGCGACAAGGTGTTGTACTCAGCGTTAATGTCTTCATCACGTGCCGCAGTCTCAATGGCGGCTTCCACATCCAGGCGCGCAAACGCATCCAGTGCATCGCGCAACATGGATTTCACCAATTCGCCTAAGTGTCGCAATTCTTTTTGGTAGGTCACCACTTTTGAAGACTCGGTTAACTCGGTGGAAAACCGACCCATTTTTTCGGCTTCATCACCAATACGTTCCAGATCAGTGATGACTTTGATCACCGTGACAATCAAGCGCAAGTCACTGGCTGCCGGTTGCCGACGGGCCAGTATTTGAATGCATTCTTCGTCTATATCGACTTCAAGTTTGTTGACTTCGAAGTCGGCGGTGGCCACCTCGTTACCTAAATCGGCATCGAGTTCAAGTAAGGCGGTGAGTCCTTTACTGACTTGCTGTTCAACCAGTCCACCCATGGCCAGGACTTTGTTGCGCACATCCTCTAGCTCTTGATTAAACTGTTGAGAAATATGTTGGTCTAAATGTAACTTGTCCATAGTTTTCGTTTCACTGGTTGTTGGGTCCTGGATAGCATGCAAATAAAATGTGCTATCCGAATCGCCCGGTAATGTAATTCTCTGTTAGCTCGTGTGCCGGATTAGTGAAAATGTGGTTGGTTGTACCGACTTCCACCAATTTGCCTAAATGAAAGTATGCCGTACGTTGTGATACGCGCGCGGCCTGCTGCATTGAATGTGTCACTATAGCAATGGCGTAGTTTTGTCGAAGTTCATCAATGAGTTCTTCTATTTTTGCCGTAGCAATTGGGTCGAGGGCAGAGCAGGGCTCATCCATTAAAATCACCTCTGGGCTAACCGCGATTGTGCGGGCAATACACAATCGTTGCCGCTGACCGCCAGACAAGCTTGTGCCAGGGGCATCAAGCCGGTCTTGCACTTCC